>CAZMCW010000009.1:11177-11908 GCA_964564405.1 uncultured bacterium | reverse complement strand
GATATTCCCACAAATTTTGCCACGCGTTATCACTAGCGGCAGCAATAATCACACCTGTACTGCCGAGCGACTTAGCCATGTCGTGAAGGTCATCAATGGGTGTGTTGGCACCTAAGTAAAACACCCGGTACCCTGCGCGCCGCAACGATACTGACAGAATGAGCGGACTTAGTTCACGGTGTTCAGTAGGTGCGCACGCAATGATTACAACTAGACCAGACAAGATATTTGCTGTTACGCTAAGCAGCGCGTGCAAGCGCCCATAAATATAGTTTCTAGCGAAGTGTTCAGTGGTAATGCTGACCTCAGCTGTATCCAAACGGTGTTCAATGTCTGCCATACTTTTTTGCATGAGCTCGAGCATCACAGCGTCAACAGTATGTAACGCATGAGCTTCACTGAAGATGCGGTCGGCTCTGCCGTCATCAAACTGAATAAGCGCTTCAACCAGTTCTTCTTGCATGGTGACAAGCGAACGTGGTCCAGGTGTGGCAACATCTAGTTTTTTAACAAGCTCAGCAGCTCTCGAGGCAGGAATACCCTCGGCGATGTGCCGTTTCATAATGTCAATATCACGCAGGTCTTTATCGCTGTACAGGCGATACCCTGAGTCGGAACGCTCTGGCTTAGGGAAGTCATAACGACGCTCCCATTGCCGTAAGGTGCTCGCAGGCACCTTCGTGCGCTCTTCAACTTCGTTAACGGTGTATTTGCCCTTAATCACAAAAAAC
>CAZMCW010000009.1:0-11145 GCA_964564405.1 uncultured bacterium | reverse complement strand
TTTCAAGTGACCCATGCTCTATTGCCTATACCTTGTTGCCTATACCTTGTTGGTAGTAACTAACTCAACGTAAGCTCTTTGGTCTAATTTCATAGTTTCTAAGTTGAAAACAAAATAATAAAATTAAATTACGTTCTTGGTTGTGATGCTCGGTTGTGTGTTGTGCCAACTCTCGATGCCTGTAAAGATTTGTGTTAAAAGTAACAATTTAAATAACTGTGGTGATAACTACGGTGCGGTGTTGAAGTTGTTAAGCGGTTTGTGTGTTGGCACTCATCTGTAGAATCTTTGTACAACCGCTGATAGGTATCATAGAAGTAACCCTGTACAAAGTCAAGTTCAAGGTGTGTGCGTCAGAGACGTTTTATAGGTGCAAATGTAACTTTTAGGTTGTCCAAGCTTGTATAACCTTTTTGCAGGACGCGTCACAATCGCACTTTCTCAAAGATGAGAGATCTGTATAGGCTTTATGAAGATCATCTTGAAATGGCTTTGTAAGGTAGTCTGGATTTAGACTGTAAGGCGCTTCCTCAAAAATAAATATTTTTGTAAGCCTAAGCCCAATACATTGCAATGTTGAGATTGAGATATCGGAACTAAGACGTTGGGAGTAATAAGACGTTGGGAGTAATAAGACGTTGGGAGTAATAAGACGGTCAGAGGTTGGCTATTATGCATCAAACAAGAGATACTTGAAGAACTCACTTGATAAATCGTATTCGCAAAAGCATCAACGTGTACTAGCAATATTAGGGTGTACTAAGCATGTAAGGTGTACTAAGCATGTAAGGTGTACCAAACATGTAATATGTACTGAACATGTAATATGTACTGAACATGTGATGTGTACTGAATGTGTGAGGAGACGCAGTGAGCATCGACTTTATAAACGCCAGTTGGTTTAACCCTCCGGAGGTGTCGTCTGTGACGGCAACATCGGTGAATTTAAGTACGCAACCTAAAACCGACTTGTGGCAACGAAGTTATTACGGGTTCCGGCGCAACAATGCGCCAGCGCTGCTTGTAGAACGTGCTGACAACTTCACGTTTACCGTAAGGGCGTCATTTGAATACAAAACTAAGTACGACCAGTGTGGGGTGCTGTTATATTTGGATGCTGACACTTGGTGTAAAGCCTCGCTCGAGTACGAAACGCCTGAGTTTTCTCGTTTGGGCAGTGTAATTACAAATTACGGACACTCAGATTGGGCGACGACAGATGTAGCTAGCCCGCCTGTTGGAGAGACAGCCTCCTATTGGTACCGACTAAGCCGCCGTGGTCCAGACTTTTTGCTCGAGGCTTCCAAAGACAGCCGTACCTTTAGTCAACTGCGCATTTTTCACCTTCACGCGCTAGGTGAAACGACACTAGACATGGGTCAACAAGATGTTTTAGCTGCTGATGGACAAGCTGTACAAGTTGGGGTGTACGCGTGTAGCCCGCTAGTGTCATCGTTTGAGGTGCGTTTTGATGAGGCAAAGCTCGAGCCGTCTACATGGCGCGCTGAAGGTTAAGCAGCTAGCTAGGGTATCTATGAGTGTTGCATTCTTCATCGTCGTGAACACCGATGATCCAACTATCGACAGTTTTGTTGAGGGTAAGGCTTTGGCACAGCAAGCACCAAAACTTGCTGACATTGCAAAGCAGGTAGGCCTTGAGCCGCTCGAGCACTACGTCAGCCAAGACCTCGGTGACATTTTGGATGATGTTGATATTGCCCGTAATGAAGAGTCTATTTGGTTTTCTGCTGCTGAGGGCATCACTTGGGTTCAAACCATGTCCAACTACATTCAAGCTAATCCGCGACACGTTGATGATGGTGGTGCTGTTCTCGAGGACCTTCAAGATTATTTGAGGGTGTTTAAACAACTTGACGCCCTCGGTTATACGTGGCACTTGGAAATAGACATGTGACACATCAGCTAACAGTCAACTACTGAGCGCGCTGATATTTATTGGCTTTGTTAGCGCACGCACATAAAATGCCTTCAGTGAAATACGACTGAGGTAGGCTTGACGTATGAAAAACGTCATCATCTTCACCGACGGTTCGTGTGACACCCAAAGTGGGCACGGCGGTTGGGGATATTTACTTAATTACGAAGGCTACCTGCGAGCGGTGTCCGGGTTTGAGGCAGACACAACCAACAACCGCATGGAGTTGAGCGCGGCGGTCTACGCCCTAGAAGCCCTCACCGAAGCCTGTCAGGTAAATTTAGTTACCGACTCAAACTACCTCAAAAAAGCCTTTACAGACGGGTGGCTTGCCAACTGGCAGCGCAACGGCTGGCAAACCTCTAACCGCAAACCCGTTAAAAATAAAGACCTGTGGTTACAACTTTTGCAGTTAGACGCCAAGCACAAAATCGGTTGGAAGTGGACCAAAGGTCACGCCAATAGCGCTGAAAACAATCTGGTGGATAAGCTTGCTCTGGACGCGCGTAAAAGCTCTAAAGGGCAAGTTGTTGTCCATGATGAGGTAAATAAGCTGCTGTCAAGGAGCATGGCGCATTAAAGCATCAAGATTTCAAAACATCAGGTTTAAGGATAAATGTACAGGTGGGGCAGCAACATCTTGAAAGTATCTTGATACACTAGCAACACACAAAATTGCGGGCTGTAGCTAGCTGAGGACATATTCTTCCTGGCTACCTTTCTCCCCATCTCCTAGTCTCCATCAAAATGGTTTACTCGAGTGATGCATCGCTCTAACCTGCGAACCTGCTACAGCCAAGCAACCGTCCTCGAGCCCTCACCTTTCGGATACTCTGGATACGCCCGATGAAATGACTCGAGTACTAAACGGCGTGGAATAAACCGCATAAACGCGGTTACACTGCGGCTTTGGCTGTCGTATTGCCCAATAGCGCGCAGTTTGTTTTCAATATAGTCGCCTACCGGAATATAGTGCGTAGGTGATACATGCTGGGCAGCAACTTCTTCTGGTGGTAAAAAGTTAGGGCGCGGTGCGCCGCCATAAGGTGTGTCGCTGGCAAAGTAGTACAGCTTGTCGATCTTGTGGGTGCTTTCATCTAATGCTTGCTTCACAAGGTGGTGCGTGGTGACGTGGTCCAAGTGACCATTGGAGCCGTTGGGCCCAAACGTGATGATAGTTTTAGGTCGGAGGGACTCGAGCCGCGACACAATTTCCGGCACAATGTCACTCATCGGTACATCTTTTAACTTGCCGTCAGGAAAATCGAGCACGTAGCGTTCGCGAACGCCTAAGACCTCGAGGCTAGCCAGCAACTCTTGTTCACGCAAAGCAGGTAGTTCGTGCGGTTCACACAGTCCTAACGAGCGTCCGGCTCCTCCTCGAGTCAGCGTAAGCGTTGCCGTCGGCTTATCTGCTTCTGCCATTTTGCTTAAAATACCGCCAGTACCAAAAACTTCGTCATCAGGATGAGGGACAATGAGCATCAAATCGACCATAGCCGCTATCATATACACAGGTGAGGTTAACGCATGCCATTTGACTACGACTTGGATTTTGAGACCATTGACTTTAGAGAGCAATCTGAGCTTTACCGCGTTGGGCGCGGGGAGCAAGGTGTGTTGCTAGTTGAACCTTATAAAAGCGAAATACTGCCGCACTGGCGTTTTAAAACACCAGACATCGCCCAAGACTCTGCTGAAAAAATCTATCAATTATTTTTGGCTTATCAACAGCAAGATGATTTTGTCGGTATGGACATGGCGCGCAAGTTTTTGCAGATGGGCTACACCCGCGCGCGCCGCTATGCCAATCATCCTTCGGGCCGCAAATACGACCCAAAAACAGGTGAAGTACTACCTCAAGCAAAAGATTGGGATAGCAACCCTAAAGCGCAAGCTGCGCGCATTTTTTATGGCTATTATCAACAGGTTAAAGAAGATGATGACTACAAGATGAAAAAGAAAGCACATCAAGCTAAATATGGATAGTGCTTTTTTGAATAAGTTAAAGAGACAAGCATGTCAATTAAATGACCTATGTCTAAAGCGTAAATCAATTTTCACCCTCGTCGTGTCGCTTGTGTCTAGGACACTGTTTTTGAGAAGTACTCAGACTGTTGAGCAAGCTTGGTACAAGTTGAGGTTTACAAGCGATATTCTTTCGCAGCTGTCATATCAAATTAGCTTGAAATTGCATTATAAACATTGAGAACAAATGTCCTGAATTGAACTTGACAATACTACACTCAAGTTTTATGATTTAATCTATGAATAGTGAACGACTCACCGAAACAGCGTTAGCAGCTGTGGCGAGTGCTCAAAGTATGGCGCAAACGCGTGGGCATCAAACCATTGTGCCAGCGCACGTTGCCCTTGCCTTAGTTGTTGATCCAACTGCACCTGCAACCAGAGTGTTGGAGCAAGCAGGTGGTAATCACAAACAAACGATGGCGGCCTTAGAAACCGTCCTCAACAAACTTCCCAAAGTCTCTGGCGGCACAGGTCAATACATGGACAGTGCCCTAGGCAATGCGTTTAGCGAGGCTGAAAAACGTGCCGACGACTGGGGTGACAGTTTTGTTGCCGCAGACACCCTCCTTGTAGCGGTCCGTGCAACTAATGCGGATGGCATGAGCAGTCTGCCTAGTGTGGACGCCCTAGCAGAGGCCGCCAAAACCATCCGCCAAGGTAAAACTGTTGATAGCAAATCTGCTGAAACCACTTTTGAGTCCTTGTCGCGCTATGGCATTGACCTCACCGAGCTAGCCCGCAGCGGTAAACTTGACCCTGTCATTGGCCGGGACGAAGAAATTCGCCGGGCCATTCAAATTTTGTTGCGCCGCACCAAAAATAATCCTGTACTCATCGGTGAACCCGGTGTGGGTAAAACGGCCATTGCAGAAGGCTTGGCCCAGCGCATCATTAACAAAGACATTCCTGAAGGATTGCAAGGTAAACGCATCATTCAGCTTGATATGGGCTCACTGCTGGCGGGTGCCAAGTACCGTGGTGAGTTTGAGGAGCGCTTAAAGGCAGTCATTGAAGATACTGTAAATTCTGCTGGCGAAGTGCTTCTGTTTGTTGATGAGCTTCACACCATCGTAGGTGCGGGTAAAGCTGAAGGTGCGGTGGATGCAGGTAACATGCTCAAACCGCCACTGGCTCGAGGCCAACTTCGGATGCTTGGGGCTACCACGCTGGCTGAGTACCGTGAAATTGAAAAAGATCCGGCCTTAGAGCGCCGCTTTCAGCCCATCGTCGTTGACGAGCCCAGTGTCGAAGAAACTGTGAGCATCTTACGGGGCATCAAAGAAAAGTACGAAGTTCACCACGGGGTAGACATTAGCGACCCGGCCATTATTGCGGCGGCGAGTTTGTCCAACCGCTACATTGCAGATAGGCAACTGCCAGACAAAGCCATTGACCTTATTGATGAAGCTGCCAGCCGCATTCGGATGCAACTGGACAGTATGCCCGAAGAAATTGACGGTCTGCGCCGCCGCAAGTTGCAATTAGAAATTGAAAAAGAAGCTCTCAAAGGCGAAGATGATGTTGCTTCTGCTAACCGTCTGTTACGGATTGAGGAAGAACTACGCACCGTTGAAGATAGCATCAACGTGGCTCGGTCAGCTTGGGAAGCGGAGCGCGCGGTGCATGAAAACTTGCGCCACGCTCAAGAAGAGCTGGATGCTGTGCGGATTCAAATTGAGCGGGCTGAGCGCGATTATGACCTTAACAAAGCCGCTGAATTGCGTTATGGACAGTTGCCTAAGCTCGAGGCTAAGTTGCGCGAGTACAAACAAAACTTAGAAGATGCTGCCTACATTCGGCTCGAGGTCGACAGTAACGAAGTCGCCGAAGTGATTAGCCGTTGGACAAATATTCCGGTAAGCAAATTAGTCGAAGGTGAAAAAGACAAACTCTTACGCTTAGAAGACGAACTACACGAGCGAGTTATTGGCCAAGACGAAGCCATTGTGGCCGTCAGTGATGCCATTCGCAGGTCTCGAGCGGGACTTTCTGACCCTAACCGTCCCATCGGCTCATTTATTTTCCTTGGCCCAACCGGCGTTGGTAAAACCGAAACCGCCAAAGCGCTCGCTGCTGAACTTTTCGACAGCGAAGACAACCTCATTCGCTTGGATATGTCCGAATACATGGAGCGCCATACAGTGGCGCGGCTTATTGGTGCGCCGCCCGGCTATGTTGGTTACGACGAAGGTGGGCAACTGACCGAAGCCGTACGCCGCCGCCCTTACAGCGTCATTTTATTTGATGAAATTGAAAAAGCTCATCCAGAAGTGTTTAACACCCTCTTGCAACTGCTCGATGACGGCCGCCTCACCGACTCGCAAGGGCGCACTGTAGACTTTCGCAACACGGTTGTGATTATGACCAGTAATATCGGCAGTCCGCAGATTTTGGAAGCTAGCCGCCAAGGTGAAGGCTATGAAGGCATCAAACAAACGGTTTTTGGCTTGTTGCAGCAGCAATTCCGCCCCGAGTTTTTGAACCGTATCGACGACACCATTGTCTTTCACGCGCTTGACCGCAACCACATGCAAAGCATTGCGGCCATTCAGCTTCAGCGTTTACAAGACCGCTTAGCAGGCCGCGACATGACCTTATCTCTCTCGGCAGCGGCTATGGAACACCTTGCCAACGTTGGTTATGATCCTATGTTTGGGGCACGCCCACTCAAACGGGCCATCCAGCAACTTATTGAAACACCTCTCTCAAAAGCGATCATTGCCGGCGATGCACAAGATGGTGACACCATTTATGTGGAACCTGCCGCAGATGGGTTTAGCTTTACGCCAACTCGTCCGGACGTACCTGCTTTAGCTAACTAAAACACCCTCACTTAAACTCCTTGATTCGCCCTGTGCTTGCTGACACGGGGCGAGTTTTTAATGAATAGCATTTCCACGAGTAACTGCCACAGGCAGTTGTGCGTGCGACCTAGGGGAGTAGAAAGCGACCCACTCAGTGCGGGGAACTAATCCTGGAACTGCTAGGAATAGTAAAGGGGAAAAGGGAGATTTTATCAGAGGTAACACAAATTAACCAAAGCGTATATTTTATGACATCGTGGCATTGCTGTCAGTACACACGATTAAATTTTAATAATTGGATTAGCTGATGGTTTTATCAGTTGTGTTTAAAGGTTGTTGAGGTAAGCAGATATATGAACGGACAGGTAGAAAAACCTAACGCTTGCTGCTCATAAATCAGATACACTAACCTCATGAATCAAACGCGTTTAACTATTTTAGGAATCTTGCTAGCGGCAAGTTTAAGTGCGTGTGCACCAAGGGCAAGTACGGCGAGCACAACCTCAGCTCAGGGTGGCGGCCGCCGCGTGATTATCATCAACAATCCGGCCGCTAACGAGGTTATTCAAACGGTAGACACGGCTTGGCACCGCATGCAGCTTAACTTTTTAGAAAACGGAAGCTATAGTACTAATGTGTTAGTTGACCTGAACTTGCCGCAAGGGGTGCGTTGGGTGCTCGAGGACTTTACGAGTGACAACTACCGCATTCGCTTTGTGGCCAGTGATATTCCTGAAGTTGTCTGGCTCATTACCCCAGACGGCGTGCAAACGATACCTCTAAGTTCCTAAGCGTCGATTAGCTCGGACCGTTTTTATGAACTAAATGAACTCGAGCGTTATAGACCCAAGCGTTTATAGACCCAAGCGTTTATAGACTCAAGCGTTTATAGACTCAAGCGTTTATAGACTCAAGCGTTAATAAACCTAAGCTTAATCAAGACATTATTCATGCTGTGTTCACGCATTCTTGTAAAAGTTATGCCTACAATTAAGGTGTAGCGTGATTATCTTGGCACGTGTGCACATGTTTAGCGTTTCTCACTGACAAACTCTGATGTCGCTGGCTGCAAATATAGATGATAAATTTGCCAAACCCGTTGTAGGTCTCTAGTGTAGGTCTCTAGTAGCGCGTAGGCACCTACTTTAGTTAGCATCATTAGACATACTGTCAGACGTTGCCAGCAGTGCACGATATCCCTATACTGTGTAGCGTGCAAAGAATGAGAGTTAATTCGGTTGACGTACAACGCACAGCACTAAGGTTGAGTTTGGTAGGCAAATGATGATGAGATCGACGCTTAGCATGCGTGTAAGCGCGTTCGAACGTAAGGGTTTGAACATATAAACTCAATCGAGGCTAACGGCTTACTCAAGGGTCACTCATGCCTTGTGATGTCTACTAATACCCTGGTTAGCGTTGCGTGTAAGAAGTCTCTAGGACAAACTCTCGAAACCGCATAGGCTACACTGCGCACAGCACGATTGGGAACCTAAGCTCAAGGGTTGGGTAATCTTACAGTTAGCGTGCGCGCCGAAACAAATCGCCTTAGGAGGCAACATGAAACATTGGATATTGGCAAGTGTGATAGCTGTTATGGCATCATCACTAAGCCCAGCAAGGGCGCAACCCCTCGCTGACATCGCTCCAAGTGGTACCATCCTCAGCTTAGGTCTGGCAAGTTACGACGAGTTTTATGCCAATGACCTACTTTCGGACATTGCTAGCTTGGATTGGGAACAAGCTATTGCAACTGCAACTCAGCTTGTAGAGTACGTTGCAGCTAACGACAGCAGTGGCGACTTCGATGATTTTGGCAGCATGTTTGAAGAAATTGAAGTTGCTATTGGTGAGGCTGTTGCGGTATGTCCGGGGCTCGAGCCTTTCTTCAATAACGGCCTGCCTATCGTGGGTGATGAATCCCTCTTAACCGTCAGCATGAGTCCGTTTAGCCCCATGCCAGCTATTACTGCCCTGAGCCGTTTTAGTGGTGACATGGCAGGTAGCGCGAGCGAGTTGCAAGCTGTACTTGTTGGTTGTGCTGAAGCCGAAATGGGCGAACTGCCCACTTTGCAAGAGGGTGACACTACCCTAGTTGTCCTAGGTGATGGTGGCGACCTGCCGCTTATTGTGGGCAGCGTAGACAACCTCTTTATTATTGGTACCGAACCCGAAACAACCCGTTCTGTGGTGCGTTTATCAACTGGCTCAGATGAAGCGAGCATGGCCAGCAGCCGTTTGTCACAGTTGATCAGCGAAAACTTTGCAAGCGGTGGGCTTAGCCTGTCACTTGATCTGCAAGCGCTTGCCGACATTGCCGAAAACTTTGGCGGTATGTTTGCTAGCCAACCCGAAGAACAACTTGCCGTGGAGCGCGCTATAGCTATGTTGCGCACCCTCGGTGGTGTCGCTGGCAACGTGCGCAATACCGAAGACGGGCTTTTGTCCGAGTCACTTGTAGCTGTTGACCCAGAAGGTGGTGACGACGAACTCGCCAGCATTTTGCTGTGTGAAGACTGCGCGGTCAGCACACCTGATCTGTTCCCTGACTGGAGCATTGCTGTAAGCTCACAGTACAACTACTTGCCTGCGTTTTTTGACTACACCCAAACTTGGGTGGACGCGTTTGAGCCTTACATTGGCACCTTTGATATGGTGGCCTTTGTTGATGGGATGTTGGGCATTAACTTGGATACGGCGTTGTTTGACTGGATGGGTGACAGCGTTCACAACGTGGTGTTTGAACCCATTAGCAGCGAGTTAAGTACGCTTATCTACAACCCAGCGGCAGCCACACTCATTCCAGTAAGCAGCCCTGAAGCGGCTGAAGCTGGCCTCACGGAACTAGGTGAACTAGTGCCCCTACTTGTTGAGGCTCTTACTATGCTGCCCGACTTTGACGATGCTGAAGAAGTATTTGGTACGATTTACAGCGATGTTGTTGTAGACACCTTTGACTATGAAGGCTACGAGATCGAGCGCTACCGTTTTGGCCCAACAACAAACATCGGACTCACCTTTGTGGATGATCACTTAGTTATTGCTTCGCCTGCTGAGGTTGCCATCACCATTATTGATACATTTAACGGTGACTACGACGGTATTTCTGCAAATCCAGACTTCCGCGCGGCTGAAGCGGCATCTGCAGACAACAGCGTTGCGTTTGTCTACAGTGACAGTGCTACCCAACTTGAAGCAAGCGCAGACTTGTTGAGTTTATTTACCCAGCCGAGTGCGTTTGTGATTTCAGCAGGACTCACTGCGTTAGAGCTCGAGTCAATGGGAATGGGTCCTATGTCGTTTGACAGCTTTAGCGAGCAACTCGTCGACCTTGACACGGTCACCGCAACACCGCTCAGCTTGCCTGCTGACGCTGCTGGCACAGTTTCTAGTAGCGACGGTGGTTTTGAGATGACTTTTGACAGCTTTAGCGAGCAGAGCGAAGACCTTTCTGCTATGATTTCTGAAGTGTTGACCCTCGGGGGCGAAGCAGCCGGTACGCTCGAGACCGGTGGAGCTGCTTACTACGTCTTAGAAGGCATCAACCCGGGTGACGACGTCACGGTGACACTCAACAGTAACGACTTTGACACTTATCTTTACGTGATTGATCGTGACAGCCAAACCTACCTATTTGAAAACGATGACAACCCTGACACAACTACCTCAGAAATTGAATTTACTGCCCAAGAGGGTGTAACGTATTGGCTCGAGGTTGCTGCCTTTGGCGACTTTGGGAGCGGTGCGTTTACCGTATCTGCTAACTCAACTATGACGGACATGGCTATGAGTGATGACGCACCAACTAGCGTTTACTACGCGCTAGAAGGTCTCACGCCCGGCGACGAAATTACCGTCACCATGACCAGTGATGAGTTTGACACCCAACTCTATATCATCGACAGAGATACGCAAGAGTACGTCTTTGAAAATGACGACAACTTTGACGCAGGTTCGATGAGTGCGTTTATCTCTGAACTTACCTTCACAGTTGAACCCGGTGTTACCTATTGGGTTGAAGCAACTAGTTTTGCAGGTTTCGGTAGCGGTGCGTTTGATCTGTCTGTCATGAGTAGTAGCGACATGATGATGGAAGAAATGCCTATGGTTGAGCCACCTAGCTTTGGTCAGCTCTTACAACTTGCCGAAATGGGTCCAGAAATCCTTTACATTCTGGCGGATTACATCACCTACGGCGAAGGCTACAGTGAAATTCTGCCCGGTGAAGGCATCTACGTTTACAGACTTCTTAACATCAACTGGTAAATCACAAATCTTTGAGGGGCTGTTTTTGACAGCCTCTGCTTGTTGATTTGCTTGTTATACTAAAGTGATGTTTTGATGTCGCTTTGCGGCATCAAAATCGCTCGTGTT
>CAZMCW010000008.1:0-28476 GCA_964564405.1 uncultured bacterium | reverse complement strand
ATCCGCACCATGTTGGGTTACAAGCTCACGCATCTTGAGCACATCGTCATCTTCTTTAGCGTGACGGCGCAAAATAGCTAGAGCTTCGGGGCTTTGTTCAATCATCAGCAATACCGGATAGGTAGCTTTGCCTTCACGTAAGTCTCCACCTATGGGTTTACCCAGCGTTTCTTCTTCACCCATAAGATCAAGGTAGTCATCCTGCATTTGAAAGGCGCGTCCGTAAGTGAGGCCGAAGTTGCGGAGGTTAGCTTGGGTTTGCGTGTCTACGCCATGTAGCATGGCGACGCCCTCGAGCGCTGCTGCAATCAGTACAGCCGTCTTCCCCTGAATAATCTTTTTGTAGTCTTCAAACGAATACGTCTCTAACGCCGCCATCTGAAACTGTAACACTTCCGCTTCACAGATGTCAGCCGCCGTTTGTGACATAAGCCGAGTAAAGTCAGCACTATCTGCATCTGCTAGCAGGTTCAGCACTTTCGCCAGCATAAAATCACCTGACATCACACTGACCACATTGCCATAGCGCTTAAACGCAGCTTCGCGCCCGCGTCGCGTGTCAGCATCATCAATCAAATCATCATGCAAAAGCGACGCTGAATGGAGCAACTCCACAGCCAGTGCTACCGTCATGCTCTTTTGTTGATGAGCACCCAATAATTGCCCAGCTAGTAACGCCAAACTGGGCCGTAAACGCTTACCGCCGGCACTAACTAGCTCCTCACCAATGGCATCAATAAACGCAACTGAGGACTGAAGTTCACTGGCTAGCCGCGTTTCAAAGGTTTGTAGGTCGTTCTGAATAAGGTCAAACACAACACTGCAGTATACGCGCTAGCAATGGCCAAAAGAAAAGCCTCCCGAAGGAGGCTTACGAGGACTTAAGTGATTTTGAGCTTAGTTTTCGTCTTCTACTGGTGGTGCTGCCACAACATTGACGGTCACCTCAATTTCAGCTTCTAATTCACCGTCAGAAACTAGCGCAGTAAATGCGTCTGTGCCCGTACCGCTTGCTGGTGCTGTGTACTCAATAGAGCTACTGTTTATGCGCACCGCTTGACCTAATGCAGGATCAGAACTAACCTCAATGATTTGTAAAATTTCCCCTTCAGGATCAGTTGCAATCTCATTGACCTCGATTGTTTCTGTTGTGCCAACTGTAACATCTTGAGCCTCTTGGGTCGGACGTGGGGCTTGATTATCTGGTTCTTCTTCGCTTTCATCCACTTCAACAACCTGCACGAGCAAGAAGTTGGATGTGTAAATATTACCGTCAGGGGTAATTGCTTGCACAACAAACTGGTAAGCACCAGCACCTCTAGCAACACCAACAGAAGGTGAGCTTACACCACTGTCGTTTAGTATTGGCTCGAGTCCACGTACACCGTTGGTCAAATAGTTATAGTTTGTCCCTGGTGGCAGTGTAATGTCTCCAAAAGGCAACGTGTCTAAGTTAATTATGGCCGTTTGGCCTGATTCGACAAATAGCGTTGTGCTAGGGGTAGTCAGATTAACCCCTACATCTGGGTCACGGTCTATCCTAGCGCGAATGTCTAAGAAACTACGGTTGCCCGCGCCGTCTTCAGAGGTAATACGGATAATATAGGAATGGTCGTCACTAATCGTATCACTGTCTGGTAAGAACGGCTCTGAGTTGTAGTTAATCCCTATTGCTTGTGGCGGTGGGTTGAGCGGTAGTGGGGTCTGAAAACCCACAAATTCTCGAGACGGCGTGTTGTCGTCGTTGGGTATCCCAGAGAATATCCGAAGTTCATAGAACTGAATACCTTCGGTGTCATCTGTTGCTTGCACAATTATATAGGCATTGTCTGGATCACGAATTGTAGGTATTGCTGTACCATTTCTGTCAGTTGGGGAAAGAATCTGTAGTGCAGGTGCATTCACACTTTGGTTTTGAGTTTGAATCGCCAGACTACGCACTAGCGTAATGGGCTCATTCGTTTCGTTAAAACGCGCGTGGACGGTAACACGCAAAGTGTAAACGTCATTTGCCAGAAGTACTGTATTGATAGCATTTGGTGTTGTATAGGTACCTGATGTTGTCGGTTGTACACCAGCTAGGAAATCCAGCCGGCGCTCAGACACGACTTCGTTAGTAAAGTCAATCAGCTCAACGATGACACCTTCGCGCAATGTTGCTTGAATGGGCTGGCTATCAGCGTCAACCTGATCGACAACTATACCATCGCCAGCTTCCACGCGGCCATCACCATCTAGATCAAGAGTATAACCACTCCCGGTCAGGCTACTTACAGATACTGTAACTATGAGATCTCCTGAGACCAAGGTGTCTGCCAATACATCACTACCGCCATCATCGCCATCATCGCCAACGTCACCGACAACATCGTCACCATCATCACCGTCATCACCACCGTCAGTAGGTGGGTTCGCTGCTGGTGAAGGTGAATTAATTACTAACCTTGGGGGAGTAGCGCGATTAAAGACCGTAATGTATACAGGGTCTGACAACGATGAAAGCCCTGTATCCAAGTCTGTAATCTCTGCTCGCAGTGCGAGGCTATCATTATTTTGGAAATCAAGCGTGTCAATTGTAAAGATGAATGGCGGATCAGTTAGAACTTCATCTGCAGGGAAGGTACCGAAAAGCTGACTAGTAATCAAAAGACGCACTTGAGGATTGCCTGACTCGCTATCAGCACGTACAGGTACAGTAATGGTACCCGCAAAGCACCCTGTAGTTTCAATGCTTTGACCGTTGTCATTAACCAAGGTTGGGTTGCATTGGGTTGGTTGTGGATTTGTCGCCGATGGTTCAATGTCGTCTACACGTACTTCAGGTGGGTCTGGAGGAGCAGGTGGTGAGCCTACATTTTGGGTACTGATGATAATTGTTTCTTCAGTTGTTTCACCAACGTCGTTTTCAGCAATGGCTTCAATTTCGTAATCAGCATCTTGCAGAACATTGCCTTCGCTGTCAACTGGCTGACGGCGCACAATAAGCGTTTGGGTAGGTTCAGCACTGTCAAATACTTGAGAGGCAATCTGTTCATCCTCAAAGCGTATGCTAATGCTCCTAATGCCACTTTCAATGTCAGTTGCGCTGACCTCAATGCGAATAGTACCAGCGACCGTAGACCCATCGACAGGTTCGACAAAGGTCAGTGTTGGTGGCGTTTGATCAGAGTTAAATACCGTGATAGGCACTGGACTTGAAAGTGAGGCATCGCCACCTTCAGTTTCGCGGCGTTCAGCGGTTAGGGTAAGTTGGCTGTTATCTGGATAGATGGTTGAGTCAAACTCAAAGATATAGGGGAATTCGCTGATCGGCCCAACGAACTGCGTGCCTAGCGGACCCTCTACAATGAGTCTCACAATGGCTGTACCGTCATCATCTTGAACAGCTACAGGTACGCGGATTGTGCCGCGGTAACACTGCGTGCTCGAGCAACCTGCAATGGGCTGCGGCGCAGGTTCAATAGCAGATTGCAAAATGGTCACTGGCAAACGGCTGTCGTTGAAGACTGTAATTATAACAGGCTCAGAACGGTTAACCTCAGTACTACCCACTGCACTACCTTCTGCAATTAAGGTAAGTTCACTGTTGTCTGGATAAGATGTTGTATCTACCCGAAAGGTATAAGGGAAAGATTCAATAGGTCCCAACGATTGCGTACCCAACGGACTTTGTACAATCAAGGTTACTACCGCGTTGCCAAAATCGTCTTCAACATTGACTGGTACGTTGATGGTACCTTGAAAACAGGTGACGCTACGACAACCTGCAATAGGCGCACCAATAGGTTCAAAATTAGTAGCATCTAAACTGACGTCAGGTGCTTCAACCGGCGCACCTTGGTTACGGGTCGTAATAGTGCGCTCAGCACTCACGCCAATATTGCCGATACCGTCTAGGGCTCGAGCTGTAATAACATGCTCGCCATCACTGATGATACTACCACCAACGTCCACCGGAATTGTAACCGCAAACGTTTGCTGTTCGTCAGCAGTATCAAAAACTTCTTCACCAACTTCTACGCCGTCAAAAAACACTTCAATTGACCGCACACCAGCACCTGTATCTACCGCCGTCACGTCAACTTCTATGGGGCCAGACACAGTTTCATCTTCTTCCGGAGAAACAATAGTGACAACCGGTGGGGTTGCATCAACGACCACTTGTTGAGTTGCTGGGTCACTGCGTAAGCCCTGACTGTCTACTGCAACCGCCGAGATAATAGCAGGACCCGTGGTGGTAATGGCACCAAAGTCAATTTCAAATTCCCAAGGCGGGCTAGTTTTGCTTGGTAAATTGATGCCATTAACATTGAGTTCTACCCGGACAATTTCTTTGCCGCCCCTAGCCACCGGATTAAGTACCACCTCAAACTGAGGGGGTACGCGCAAAGTGCTGTTTGACTGCGGGTTAAGCCCACTGACAGTCACAAACCCAATGACGGGTGGGGCATTTGTACCCATAATAGGCGGATTGCCATCGTCATCAGAGCAAGCCACTAAAACTAGGACTAACGCCACCAAAATACTTAAAAACACATACCAGCGTTTCACGATAGCACTTCCTAAAAGCATAATGATCCTAGACCAGGCACTTGAAAATCGCCAGAAGATGTAATGGGAATCGAGGCAACTTCAGCAGTGTAATTACGTCTTAGGCTATCTCTACCAAAAATTGTCATCCGGGCAAAAGCACCAATATCGGGCCGCAAATCACAAAAGAGTTCATAGACGATACGAGAAGGTAGCGCATTGATGACAGTAAAGCTAACAGGTTGTCCCGGTGCAAAAACAGCATTAGGTGAGTTCACACTACAAACTGTGACGGGGTCCGTAGGTTGACCTGGGACGACGGGGGGCTGCCCGCTATCTTCCCCTTCACAAAAAATACCTGGGGGTACAGTTGGCAAAGCGCCATCATTGACCATCATCATGCTGTCACCGGGAATGACAGGCGTACCATCAGCGTAAAAATACTCTAGGCTATAGCCCTCTAAATCTACGCCCAACGACCCTGAGCGGGCATTAACTGTCACAACCGCATCACTATTTGTTTCAAATCCTACGGAAACACTCCCGGTCTCCTCGTCTTGATCTATTGTTGCAGTGTACTCGAGGCGTGACGGGCTAATATCTACACTTAGCTCCGCGCTTTGTTCAATCACCCACTCACCGCAAGCAGCAAGCAAGATTGCTAAGCCTGCAACACAACCTACTTGCAGGTACCGTCGAACTATCGTCATGCCAGTTCCTCCTTTAGTTGAGGATTTACAATGTAAAATGAAAGGCGTTTTAAGCCTGCTAGAAAATCTACGTTTTCAACGTGAACACCTGGTTCAACTGACAGCACCGCAGGTGCAAAGTTGAGAATGCCATGAACCCCTGCTTTGGCAAGTGCATCAGCAGCATCTTGCGCAGCGTGTTGCGGGGTGGCAATAATGCCAATGTCGATACCTTTTTCAAGCACAGTTTGCTCGAGCACACCAGCTTCAGCAGCAAGTACCGTAAACCCGGCAACTTGACTGCCCACTTTGGCGGGGTCGGTATCAAAACAAGCTTTAAGACTAAAATCGTAATCATCAAAATTGGGATAGTGAGCAATCGCGTGACCGAGCCGACCAACGCCCATAAGTAACGCACTCCAAGGGCGGGTAAGTCCCAAAATACGGCGTAGTTCGCGGCGCAAAGTAGGCACAATATAGCCTGCCCCACGCGTGCCAAAACGCCCAAAATAGGCGAGGTCTTTGCGCACTTGAAACGCAGATACATTCGCTTGGTCAGCAAGATGGTCTGACGACGTCTTTTTAACGCCTTGTCCTTCAAGATCGCCTAACACCCGCAGATAGGTCACCAAGCGGCTAATTGTTGCACTAGGTACAGCTGACATCAAGGCACCGGAAAGTTGTCAATACCGTTGACTGCAAGCTGAGCTTGCACGACCGACAACTCACGTTCATCAAAGGGGCCAATAACAAGGCGAATCAGTCCGTCACCAAAGCGTTCAGACACGGTAAAGCCCAGTGACTCGAGGCGGCGGCGTTGCGGTAAAGAACTTTCTAAATTGCCGTACGCACCAACCTGTAACAGCGTACCTGTACCGCGGTTGACCCAATTTGGATCTGTCGCTGGTGCGGCTGCTACCGGTTCGATCACAGGTGCTGGGGTGCTAGCTGTTACAACGGGTTCTGGCGCTGGGGTGGCGGCTGCTACCGGTGCTGGGGTGGGTGCTGGGGTGGGTGCTGGGGTGGGTGCCGGTGCTACAGCAACTTCTGGAACAGGATCTAAGCGGTAAACCAGTGCGTCATTGCCAGCAGCGCGAATGCGGTTAGCAACTTGAACAGCATCTGCTTCTTGGGTATAAGGTCCTACCAAGGTAATAAATAAGTTATTTTCAGGGGCTACAAATACAGGATAACCTTGCGCTCTAAACGTACTCGCTAACTCTTCAGCGTTTTGACGTTGCCCAAACGCACCCACCGACACCCGGTAGGGCGCGCTGCGGTCAGTAGCGGCGGCTGGAATAGGGGTACTTGCAACGGCTGATACAACAGGTTCAGGTTGAGGAGTTACTACTTGGGTGGCGGGTTCTGCAGTTACCGCATTAACATCTACCACTGTTTCCGTGCTGCCAGCAGGAACTGGCAAGTCTGGCAAGATAGGTTCAATAGCGCTGCTAATAGGTGCTGGGGTAGTCGCGTCTGGTGTTGTAATAACAACCGCGGCAGGGTCTTGGGTGGTGATTGTTGTCGTTGCATCAGGTGTTGTGATAGCCGTTGTGGTGCCAGCAGGAACTGTTGTTGAGGTTGTGTCTGTAGTGGTTGTGGGTGTGAACGGGCTTGTCGTTGTTGTCGTTGTTGTCGGTGGCGTGTTGGGCGTTGTGACCGTGCGGCTCGAGCGGTCAAACAGTGAAAACGATCCCCCCGATAACAACGTGATGACAATGCCTGCAATAACCGCGACAAGGGCAACGCCAATGAGAAGGTCAGGCCAATTTCGTCTTATCCAATCCATAATAATCCTCTAAAAAAACTCAGTCAGCGCAGACTGTGCAGGAGCGTAACCTAAACTTTGAGCAATTTCCCAAGCGTCTCTAGCTTCTTGCGGACGGCTTTGAGACAGTAGCGCCCAACCTAAGTTAAAGTAAGACTCAGCGTCATTGGGGTTGTCTTGAATAATAAGCTGGTAGACAAGCTCAGCATCTGCGTAATTTTCTGAAGCAAGATAAGCAGCTCCTAAATTTACGCGCGCTTCAAGTCCAGTTGGATCAAGTTGGACAGCCCGTTCGTAGTACTGAGCAGCTGCAATAAAGTCGCCGCGCGCGTACTCAGCCAGACCTGCCCAAAGTTGCGCTTGGGCGTTGTCGGGTTGCTCAGCAACAACCGTCTCGAGCACACTGATGGCACCCTCGTTATCACCTAAGCGGTAGAGCGAGCGCCCTAAAATAAATTCAGCTTCACTGCGTAGTAGCGGATCAGCTAGACGAGAAATGGCTGCTGTAGCCGTTACACGTGCGTCGTCTGGGCGGTTGAGGCGGTCATAGGAAGTTGCGAGTGCCAAATAAATCTCAGCACTTTCTGGGTTAGCTACTAGCGCGCGTTCAAGTGCTGCTAGGGCGTCTTGTGTTTGACCGTTCTCGAGGTAAGCAAGCCCTAAGTTGTAAGCTGCTTCCCATGAGTTAGGATCGTTTTGAGCTGCTTGTACAAACGCTTGAATAGCTTGTCCTTCACGCCCTAAATCACGCTGCAAAAGCCCTAATTTCACAAGCACACTAGCTTGCGCTCTGGTATCGCCGGTTTCAATCGCGCGGCGGCGGGCACGCTCTAAAAAGCGCTCTGCATAATCTGTACGCTGCTCAAAGGTGTAAATATCTGCAATCAGCGTGCTTACCCGGTAGTCATCGGTCACAGCCTCAATATCTACGAGATCAGCCAATACCTCTAATCCTAAACCAGCGCGGAACATGGCATCGCTATACAAAAAAACCAGCTCGGTGTCATCGCCACCTAGCGTATTGACAATCTCAACGGCAGTTGCGTATTCAGTTGCAGCTTCATCGTAGCGATCAAGTTCTTTGAGCAAACTAGCCCGTCCTAGATGGGCTGAAATGACATCTTCTGGACTAGCTTCGGGATCTGCTTGGAGAATAGCCTCTGCAAAAGCCGCTTCACCCTCTTCAAAATTGCGTAAGCGGGTGAGGGCCACGCCCTTGTTAAAGTGTCCGTCAAAACGCTCTGGAAAAAGTCGCGAAAGTTCGTTAAAGGAAAACAGCGCTGCTTGAAAATCACCCATAACATACTCACTCAAACCCAACCCAAAGTGGGCGTCAGCAGAGCGGTAGTCTATGGCAATAGCTTCTAAAAAACTACTGCGGGCATCTTCATTACGGCTTCCTTCTAAATAAGCTTGACCCAAATTAATCCATACTTCAGGATTGTTGGGGTCGCGCGCGACAGCCCGCCGCATCGCCTCAATAGACGTATTTGTAGGGCGCGGGCTGAACACACTTCGGGTGGGTGTGTTTGGGATCATCGGCGCACTACCCGAGAAATTTGATAGGCGCGTTCTAAGCGCGTGTGAGGCAGCCGCTGATTGCGCTGCAACACTGGCAGGAGGCGAGATACCTTGCTGGTTAAACTGCGTTCTAGGATCTCCCATCCACCACTGCGCTGACGCAAAGCCGTGAGCTACCACAAGGAGTGTAAGTCCCAGCTTGACGATTCTCAGCTTAGTGACCGTTCCAACGATCATAGTTGCCTCCATTGGTGTGCCGTGTACGGATTCCTTAACGTATATGTACGCGCATGAAGGTTATGACGCTTCACTGGAACTCCGTGGCTGTGTCTATTTACTACAGGTCTGCTTACTACGCTCATTGCTAAGTCATTTCTCTATAAACGACACAACGAGCTAATAAAGCAAGGTGTTACGTTTAAAAAAGAAGCTGATTTGCGCTGTACACAGGCCTTTTGAGTACGTCCGATACAGCAGTTTGAGCGTCTACAACTCATTTAGTATTGTAGACTGAGGCCTTTGCCAGCTCATGTGAAATCCCCTACGAGGTCATAGCCAACGGGTTTTAAGGTAGTAAAGCTCACATCTAGTTGAGGAACTTGAAGGCGTGTTGGGGTAACAACGTAGCTATAAAAAATAACTTGACTTAATTTTTATAATTTGAAGACCAATATCAACGTGGTTGGTATATACGTTTTGCTACGCAAAACGCCTGTGTTTATGAAGTGCAGTGTAGCTAGAGCATAACCTTGGACGATAACGACTATGACACTACTCCTTCGATTTGGCATTGGTAGCAGTTCCAGGATTAGGTCCCCGACACTAAGTGGGTCGATTTCTATCCCCCCAGGTCGCACGCGCAACTGCCTGTGGCAGTTACTCGTGGAAACGCTGTAGTTCACGTGGATACGTTTGTGTTTGCACACTTTCCTACTGACCTAGTCGCTAACAGATGGGTACTTTTTAGACAGACTCTAATACTAAATTGACTTGAGGATGTCATAATCTGAATCGTCTAAGGGTACACGCTTACGCGTTTTTTGCATGGCACAACGCGCCATGCAAAAAACACTTTAGTACAAGTTATCAAGCCCAGCAAGCTCTTGAAAAATATCTTTTAAAGAGGTGTATGTTTGCTGGAACATGGCGTATTTGGAGTCGTAAATAGCGTTTTGTTGAGGTAGTAACACATCGTCACTGTCATCATCACTAGCAACCTCGACCTCGAGCCCATACCCCTCACATTCCCCACGCGCTACTTGGGCAGCTAACACCACACCTTGCAAGCCCACATCACTAGCGTTGGGCATAATTTGCACACGTACTCCGGTAATATCGGCAATAAGTTGGCACCACGCACGGCTCTTGCTACCCCCACCTGTTAGCGTAAGTTGTTGTGGTGGCGGCGAGACTAAGGCGTCTAGGGCGTATTTATAGGCAAAGGCAACCCCCTCGAGCACCGCCCGTACAAGATCGGCACGTGTGTGCTGGCTAGCAAGTCCCACAAACGACCCCCGCGCGTTAGGGTCTCCAAGCAGCGAAGGTTCACCACTCAAATACGGCAAGTAAATCAGCGGTGAAACGGGGCGCGCGCGTGCGGTTGTGATGAACGCATTGTAATCAAGTTGAGCTGAACTGTCGTCGGACAGGATTGTTGCAAGCCACTCGAGATTCTTACCAGCCGCCATAAACGGCACCACGCAGATGGTTCGCTCCGGATGAGGATGTGCGAGGGTAAATACACCTCGAGCACTATTACCTCGACGCGTACTGCTAAACGCCCACCAACCTGTTGTACCTATGTAGCCATACGCACGGCCAAGGTCGCCGCTGCCTGCGCCCAGCGTAGTGGCACCTGCATCGCCGGGGCCAAGGTAGACAGGTGTACCCTCGGGTAAGTCAAGGAAGGTTGTGGCGTTAGCAGATACCGTACCAACTTGTGTACCACCAGATACTAATTGGGGGAGAAGTGGAGGAATGTTGGGAAGCTCGAGCGCCTCAAATACGTTATTGTCGAGCCAAGCTCGAGCGTCTAAATCCATCAAGCCAGTTGTTGCTGCCGTAGTTGTATCACTCGCGTGTGCGCCTGTTAATTTGTAAGCAACTAACTCAGCCGCACCTGAAAAAAGCTTGTCTGCATGGGCCATCAACTCTGGTTCATGACGTCCTAGCCAGCGTAATTTAGCGAGGAGTCCAGCGGCGGTTTGTTGATTGCCTGTTATCTCAAGGAGGTCATAACCTGACTGCTCACTCAACTGGGCAACCTCGGCAGCCTCAGTTTGAGCCCGACTGTCGCTGTAGAGGATGACGGGCCGCAAAGGGTCACCAGAAGCATCTAACAAAAGCACATCTTGCATTTGCCCGGTGATGGCGACGGCGGTAACCCGCTTCAAACCTAGCTGGTCAGCTGTCGCCGCTTGCAGGTTGAGGTCTTGCATGACCTGACAGGCAGCGAGCCACCAATCTTTGCTGTTTTGCTCGCTGATGCCGCCGGCTGCGCTGTGGCTTGGGTAGCTTGCCTCAGCGCGAAACAGTACGTTGCGGTCAGCGTCTAGCAGGGCTGCTTTGGCGTTGGTCGTGCCGATGTCCAGGGCTAGCCACATATGTTAACTACGCTTTCCGAGTTGGCTCGAGGCAACTGCCAATACAATCACCACGCCAATTAAAACCTCGCGTACATAGCTGTCCACCCGCATTTGGGTGAGGCCGTTGTCGAGCACGCCTAGTATGAGCACGCCCACCAGCGTGGCGAGCACGTGCGGCTCACCTTCATCACTCATGGTCATGCCTAAAAACACGGCGGCGATAGCGTCTAACATGAGCCCTGACCCTTGGGTTGGGTTGGCAGAGGCTACCCGACTGGCGTACATAAGCCCGGCGACAGATGCACCCAAACCTGTCAGGACAAAAGCCAGCAGTTGCAATTTGTGCACCGAAATACCTGCAAGCTGTTTGGGGTAATTACAGGTGTAAGCGTTTTCAGAGCGTTCATAGTTGACGACACAAGCCCTATGCTATCACGCACATGCACATCGAAAGGCGCTAGCAGTACCGCCCATTTCACTGAGTGCAACATTGCCCAAAGATACTCACAAGGCCAACTTGTGAAGATTTTGTAAACCCTTCATTAACTGTTGCATAGTTGTCTGTATTTCACGGATGATGTAAAAAGCACGCTAGCCTTTCGTCATGAAAAATTCTAAGGGGGGGGGGACCCCTACTTTCGATTGTTTATAGCGTCTCTGACGCTCGTTTCTTTGCTCGCTTGCTCTACCGTGCAACCTGACGCCACAGGGCGTTCTACGCAAAGAGAAGGCGATCTTGAGTTACCACTGCCCGAAATTGACATTGACTACCGTTCAATGGATGATCGCTACCGTGATATTGCCGAAGAGATTCCTGGTTTTGGTGGACTGTTTGTTGATGAAGGTATTTTGCAGGTCTACTTACAACCTGATGCTTTTATGAACGTAGCAGGCGGCGACCTACCTTTTGGCGAGGTATTGCGTTTAGAGGAAATGCCCCGTTTGCAAGAAAGCCTCGTTACTCACTTAGGTGAGCAAATGCTTGAACGCGCTGCAAACGGTGTGGTGGTATTGCAGGGTGAGTATGATTACCGCGACTTGTTAGCGTGGCGCACAACATCACATGAACTTGTTTTCACTGAGCACGATGACTTCATAGGTCTGTTTATATTTGATGTTGACGAAAGTCAAAATCGTGTTGTTCTTAGTCTTGATTATGCATTTCGTGAAGAAATGGGCTTACCCAGAGATATTCCTGAAGATGTGCTCCAAGAACAACTTAGTAGGTTAGAAATTCCTGTAGATGCTGTTATTTTCGATAGTGGTGGGTTGATGCAAGCAACCCAAACGCTCAATGAGGATATTAATAATCCTCCAATCGGAGGCATTAAAATCTACAACAAAGCTGAAGGTGCTTGTTCACTAGGTTTTAATGCGATTTTAGGAAGTAAAGAAGGGTTCATTACAGCTTCGCACTGCACTAATAATCAATTTAATCCTGATGCAACGGGGCAGCTTGCTGAATTTGAACAGCGTGACGACTCTAGTCCGCCAGTCACATTTTTCATGGGTACAGAACGCTACGATTTAGCTGCATGGAACGATACCAACTTGCCGCCAGCTAATGAGCCTGATGTACCTAATAATCCTTGTTACACTGGGAATTATCCGAACAATGGTGTTGATAGCTATCCGCACTATGATAACGGAAATTCGTTCAATTTAACATTGCCTTTTAGAGGCTGTCGTAGAGCTGATGCTGCGTTTATCGAATACAATGTCTTATCAACACTAACAGCATCCAACTTTGGTAGATATGCCTTCCCTCCTGCTTGGCAAGTGCCTGACACATTAAGCTTCACACTACCTATCAATCCAGCTTCGCCAAATTACCCTATCAGGCTCAGCAACACTCAACTATATCCAAAATCCTACAGTCAAACCCAAACTGACTCAACAATTTACAATCCTCCCCATCCCCCTGAACCAAGTATCACATTGATGGATAACACGGATATCGTGCAAAAAGTGGGCTACACGACGGGGCGGACTATTGGCAGGGTGAGAAAAACAGATGCAGATTTTTATCTCGTTGGTGGGGTTCCTAACCAGAATTTTCTTGTTTTGCATTTAGGTGGTTTTGTTGTTGAAAAAAGAGGCACACAACCGAGACGCTTAGTTGCCAAAGGGGATAGTGGTGGCCCCGTCTTTCAGCACTTTTCAGATCAACCTCAAGTTGATTTACTAGGTATTGTTGTTGGCAAATTTCGAGAGAGGTCCAATCCAGGTAATGACTCAATGAATGTATCTATGGGCGTTGCTACCCTGCAACATATCGGTGAAGAAATGCAAGAAGCCTCTGGTCATACACTTCGTGTGTCTAACTGATTGTTGTGAAAGGTCTTTTTGTGAAAGCACGATTCATTGTCCTGCTACAAGCTATTTCGCTTGTTTTACTTGCTAGCTGCCAACAGCCTAGTGATGTACCTGTCGCGTCTAGCCCCAAGTTCCTCGGCACCGCCACCCTCACGTTTGGTGCTAGCGAAACCGAGTCAGCGATTGAAAGCCAAGCTTTAGTCAATGGCATTCGTTTTGAAGTGTTAGGTCGCAGCGTCATCGATGCAAATGGTGAACGCTACATGACCTTGACCTTAGAAGTTATCAATGGCAGTAACCAAGACTTAGATAACCTCAGCCTTTTTGCCCTTGCCCGTGATTACACTGTGGCGGGTACTGCCCTAACCAATGTTCGTGATGCTGCTGGCAATTCCATTACCAACCCAGAGGTTGTACGCTCAGTGCGTCCTAGTCACACTGTTACATTACGCAACGGACAAGTAGAGATTGTTGCCAGTGAAGCGGACTTCCAAGGCTACTTACCTGCTGAAGTTGCCCAAGTACAAGTAGATGCAGACGCAGTGGCCGATGACATTACGGTACTTAACTATGGTTATGCGGTTAGAAACACCAATGGCAATAAAATCATCCCAGCAGGTGCAAGGGGCATTGTCAATTTCACAGTGCGGTTTCCTTTTGACCCTGATAGTCCGCTGGGTAGTCCGTTTAGATTCAGTATGCCCGTGGCGTTTGTAGACATGCTGCAGACACGGTTTACAAGAGGATTAGATGAAAGTAACCAAGACTTCACAGCACGTGTGCAAAGCTACTACGCTCCCAATGCTGTACCGCAAGACACAGAACTGCTGCTGATTGGTGAACCCAGCACACCTCTCACCATCGGGACGACGCTTACTGTAGATGATTTGAGATTGTTTGCGGAAGCTGTTAAACCTGACCTTGCTACGTTTGAAGATGAGCTAGGCATGGTTGTAAGAGTGGATAGGGCAAACCGTCAATTAGCTGCTACTTTTGTAGATGATGACAACCGTGGTTCACGCCTGAGAGTTGTGCCACAAGCAAACACGCAATACTTTGTTGAGGACGAAGCAGTAGCTGAAGATACGTTCTGGCAACAACTGAAAGATGTATCTAGGTTTACTTCAGATACGGTTATTGTCAGTGGTCAACAGATTAACGATATTGTCGTTGTGGCGGATAGATTGACACTTACCGAGGCTTACGATTATCGATCTCTGGCAGGTTCATACCTTTTTGTGGATGTTCTTGGTGCTAGCGTCAACTCAGTCACAGATGTGAAAGTTAATCTGGAGCTTTGCACTAACATCGATAGCCCCAGAATTTATGAACTTTCGGCGGTTGAAGAAGTCCGCTTGGGAAGTGATTTCACCATAGATATTACCATAAGAGCTCCTCAAGGAGGTTTAGGTTTTAATGAGGCTGTACCTATACCTACTTTTCCGCCACCCTCGTGCATAACACCGTCAGTCTTTGCCATTCCATTAGACTTAGATGAACCTCTTGCATCAGGCGATTACAGTGTCATTATTAATGATATTAACAACAATCAGCCTGTTTCGTTTGCCGTGCCATAGCCACTTTTAAAACACAATATATCGTCAGCGTGTGGGACAACCTGCACGCTTTTTCTTAAGGCGTCAGGCGTGTATATCGCTAGATTGGTTAAGTTTGGGAAACGGAGGGGCGAGTTGTGCGTATACCTCTCGAAAAAGTTGGTACTTGCTTTTGTATGGCGCGTTAGAGTGTGGCTCGAGCATGCAAAGTCAATCATTATTCATAGAAGCGCTACGTATAGCAATCACACGATATGCTAATACAGTTCACCGAAGACAAAAGCTTGTTTTAGTACGAATTTCTGGGTTATCACGATATAACAGTTAATCGTGGAGTTGCTAATAGTATCAATGCATAGTACTAACCACAAAAGAGGACGCCGCAGCGCCCTCGTAAACATCACAAAATTGTAAGTAGCTTACTGAGTGAAAATGTCGAGTAGTGCGTCTCGAGCCAGTGCGTCCATGCCGTAAATAGCCGTACCTTCTTCAGGAAAGCGCACGGTGAACACATTCCAACCGGCAGCCATCTCTAAGGTTTGCCCGCGCCCAGTTAATGTAGCAGGTTGGTCCACATAAAGCATCACAAAAAAGCCTACTGGGTCTTCAACGCTAGCTACACCCAAGTACACCGGGTCAAGTTCAGGGTTGTCGAAGCGGCCGTTGTTGTTGCTGTCCTCGTAGACTTTGGCAACAGCGCGCACAAACTGCACATCTGCGGGGGTCACTTGGTATTCGTTTTGCAAACCTGGTAAAAGCACTGCGCCGGTGCTAAACGGTTGCATCTCACTTGCTTGGGGCACCGTTGTGCTGAGGCTGAACGTGCCCGCTACCGGACGTACACTGGCAATTTCAGCAAGAGTACTGCCCTCGCCGTCAATAATATGAATGCCAACCCTTGCCGTTTCCGGTAAATCTCCTAAAGCCTCAATACGGCCACCTAGGGTGGCCTGCTGTTGGGCAAGCGCAGGTACAAGCAAACTTAACACGAGCATAAAACTCAATGCGCACAACATGCGCCACACTTGGGGTTGATGGTTCATAGTTATCCTCCTCGAGACATTATTATGTTTATGACTAGATCGTCAGCTTAACTTAAGGTTGAGGTTAATCTCCAGCACATCACGCCAGTAACATATTTTCAATGGCTAACTCAACCTAGGTGGATGAGATTATCAGCATATTACTGTGAAACTTTAAGTCTGACGGTGAAGCTTTCAGCCTGCTAACATGCGGGTCTTACGCTAATGGTGTATTACATCATCAGCGGTGCAAGGATGCAGGTATGTGAATGACGTTACATGCACATGATTTTATAAGTGTGCCAACTAGCAGTCACCCATGCGGTTGCTGATTGAGCAGTGGCACAGATGATCAACACCGATGACTACACCGCAGACAGTATGACACGATACCGCTCACCTGTGCATAAGACTTTTGCACTCAGCTTAACTGACCTTCACCAATAGCACGCTGAGGCAGTGTGTGAGGGTCTGTTCATATTGCTAGCTAACTGACAAGGCTAGTGACGCGATAATGGCACGCTGACGCCAAACTCATTGCCATCTTCTAAGGGCTTACCCCAGGCTGACCCGCCCCAACGCGCGGCAATGCTGCGCACGATGTACAGCCCAAGACCTGTGCCTTTGCTTTTGGGGCTACCTTGGGCGTGGGGTTCAAACAACTGCTGGACAACGCTAGCGTCTAGGGGGCTGCCAGCATCTCGCACGACAATGTGGGCCATGGCAGGATTTTTGTGAGTGAGATGGGCAGTGTGATCTGCTGAAATAACGTGTGACTTCGTTGATTGCGACGGTGTTGAGGCATCATCTAGCAGCATTTCGGGTGCATCTTCCTGCGTGGGGGTCGTTAGGTTGAGGTAGTCCTCGAGCTGACTCACATCATCATAGTTTGGCAAATATCTATAGGCTTTTAACTGAATAACCGCGTTGTTAGGACCGTGAATAGCAGCGTTCTCGAGCAAGTTAATAAGCACTTGCATGAGTTTGTCGGTATCTGCCCAAATAGTAAGCGGTTCCAACTCACAAGTCACCGTAATACAACGCGCTTCAAAGGTGTCTTGTAACAAACTGAGCGCCCGCTCGGCAATATCGGCTAGGTCGAGGCTACGGGCATAGGGCGGTTTAACGTCGATAGTTAAATCTTCCAGCAAACGCATAAGCCGCTCAGTTTCAGTTTCAGCCCGCTGTAAAAAGTTTTGCCGTTGAGTGTCCGGTAAGTCGTAATGAAGTGCTTCTAAGGTAGACCGAATGGTTGTGACAGGTGTGCGCAGTTCATGCGATAACACCGCTAAAAGCTCACGGGCGTTGTCTTGGGCTTGTGAGACCGCGCTGATGTCGCGTAAGCACAAGCCGCCGCGTATACCCCACGCGCGCAAATTGCGGCCGCGCGTTTCAAGTTCGACCACGCTGCCCTCGAGGTAAGCACGCTCCAACCGGTGATCGCGCAAAATAGCAATGACCGACATCCCTGAAACTTTATCTGGATTCACGTCTAGCATGGTTGCGGCTGCCCGGTTGATGCTGCTGATTGTGCCCGCTCGAATGAGGATGAGGCCGTCTTCTAGGTCATCGAACCAGTTAGGAACAAGCGAATTGTAACCAAAGGATGCTGCCATCCTGTCACCTCAATAATGATGCGCGTACGGTACTGCACGTCGGTACTCAAACTTGCGGTAGTACACTCGCGGTACACACTGGTAATCTAAGCTAAGTACTTCTGAGTTAAAAAGTGACACTTGCCAAACTTAGCAGCGCCCGTCCTTAACCGCTAACTGCATGTCACAAAAACTGCGGCTTCCAGATAGGATTAGTTGTTGTCATCCAACGCTAAGCGGTAGCCGCGCCCCCGCACAGTTTCAATAGCGCCTGCACCAATAAGTGAGCGCAGTTGAGCAACGTGTTGATCGACCGTACGTTCGGTGCCCAAAAAGTCCTCACCCCAAACGCGGTCGAGCAGTTCAAACTCGCGCCGAGTAAGTTGTAAACGCTCGCCTGCCAAACTCACCACGCCTTGGGCTGGATCAACGTACAGGTCGCCAATACGCTGAGCTTGCCGGGTAGCGGTACGGCGTAACAGGGCTTTGAGCCGCGCCACCAACTCTGCGGCGCTAAACGGTTTGGTCATGTAGTCGTCTGCGCCACTGCCCAAGCCAGTTACTTTGTCTGTTTCGGTGGCCCTCGCTGTCAAAATAAGCACGGGTTTGCGTTCGTATTTGCTGGTTGAGCGAAGCCGCATAAGCCACGCGAGGCCGCTCTCATCCGGTAGCATCCAGTCAAGCACAACTACATCTACCCCAGATACAAGCTCCCAGCCTTCTTTGGCAGTTGCCGCAGTATTGGTGTGAAACCCTGCTTGGGACAAGTGAAACGCTAGCAACTCGCGTACGGATTCATCATCTTCAACAATGAGTACAGATGCGCTCATGGCATCACCTCGAGCAATAACTCGTTTACCAGTTCACAACTAAGCAGTTCGCAACCAAGCAGTTCGCAACCAAGCAGTTCATAACCAAGCAGCTTACAACCAAGCAGCTTACAACCAAGCAGCTTACAACTGGCTGTGAACAGCTCAGGGTACACGTAGCCCTTGGCACCCCAAGTGCACCTGTTGTGAGTACGTGCCCAAATCATCCTGCTATTGTAGTCACGGAATTGTCATGACTTTGTCAGGTTGGGAAGCAGTGTTATGAACGTCACGATCGGCAGCTTAGGTTATCTTGGCATCAACGCCGTTTAAGCGTGTCTGTGAAGCTGTTAAGCCATTTTAAAGTGACACTATACATATCGTTTGCTCGTATATGTTTTGTAAGGTTGGCAACTGTCACCCTGCACTATCCTTATGCAATGCCGTTATGAAACGCTCCAACTCACCGTGGTGACGCAAATGTCAACGCCCTCAGCGTACCGAAAAGACTGCTGCCTCCTACAAATTCAGATGTCAAACGCGTAAGTCCCCATCGCTACAGGACATCACCCTGTAAGCAGGCATCTTGCTGATGGAAGTATTTAGTCGGGAACACGCGTCTCGAGGTAGCATTTAAGTATGTCCGCTGAGCCGTCAAGGTCCTCTACTGAGTCCTCGGTAAAGTTGCCGAGTGGTGTGTCTGGTGCACCTTTACTCGTCACCAAGTTGCACCCTCCTCAACCGCGTAACGTGCGGGTTGTGCGCGATCAGCTTGACGAGCGTTTGCACGCATATCTGCAGCTTGCCAGCAGTGTGACTTTGGTGGTTGCGCCAGCGGGGTTTGGTAAAACCTCGCTAATAAGTGGCTACTTGGCAACTCGGGAAGCTGATTATTGCTGGCTTTCACTAGACGAACGCGACAATGACCCGTTGCGGTTTTGGCGTTATCTGCTAGCGGCTATTGCTACAGTGTCTGAGGATGTGACCGCCAGTGCGCAGCTTTGTTTGGCAGCGCCACAAACATCTGCGCTAGAAACGGTCGTCACCTTACTAGTCAACGACCTGAGCGCGTACGCTGAGCCGCTGGTGATTGTGCTAGATGATTACCATCTTATAGAAGAAAGTGCTATTCACGCCAGTTTGACCTTTTTCCTGGAACACTTGCCTGCTGCTTGCCGTCTTGTCATATTGAGCCGCCGTGAACCGCCGCTGCCTTTGGCACGCTTACGGGCTAGCGGGCAACTGCTAGATTTGCGCCAAACAGATTTGCGGTTTAGTGAGGTGGAAAGCCGCAACTTTTTACAGCAAGTGATGGGCTTAGCGGTTACCGAGGATGACATCAACCAGCTCGAGCACAGCATGGAAGGTTGGGCGGCTGGCTTGCAGATGGTGGCTCTTGCTTTACAAGGCAAACACGACAGCCACGCGCGTATAGCCGAGGTAAGCGTTCACGAGCGCTATGTGCTAGATTATTTAGTCGAAGAAGTTTTAGAGCAGCAACCTGCCCAAGTCCAAACGTTTTTGCTAGACAGTTCTGTGTTGCAGCGTATGTCGGCAGATTTATGTGATGCCGTTTTGACTCGAGACGATAGCCGGGATGTGCTCGAGCGGCTCGAGCGCAACAACTTGTTTATTATCCCGCTTGATGACCGGCGCACTTGGTACCGTTATCATCACTTATTTGCAGAATTATTGCGTCATCACCTGACAGCCCATCAGCCCGCTCGCGCTACCTAGTTGCAGCAAGCTGCTGCTGACTATCACAATACTCGGGGCGAGGTCTGGGACGCGTTTGAGTATTATTTGCAAGCAGGTGACACCACACGCGCTGCCGAGTTACTTGAAGACGTGTCTCACGACGCCCTCGAACAAGGTGAGGCGAGTAGTTTAAGCGCGGCTATCTCGCGCTTACCCACAGACTTACTCAACCAGCGCCCGCGCCTTCTTTGGGCGCAAGCGTGGCACTACCTATTTGTAGGTGAAACCAGTTTGGTGATGCCGCTTGTTACGCGCGCCCAAGCCGCGTTGCAAGCCCTGCCTGTTCAAGACGAGCGCATTGACCGCGCCCAGCTCGAGCTCGAGTATCACGCACTCGAGGCTTTTTTTGGTCACAATGTTGACATTCAGCAGACGATTGCACGGCTCGAAAACGTCCTCCATAATTTTAACGGCCCGTCTCACATTTACATTGCGTTACACGCGTTTTTAGGCGGCATCTATTTTGTTGAAGGAGACTTACACGACGCAGCGCGCGTCTTTGACGCAGCAACGGCCCGCAGCCACCAGATTGGCAGTATGTTTGGCGAAATTGCCATCCAAGGTGAACGCCTCAACATTGAGCGGCTTTTGGGAAACCTGCACACGTCGTACCAACAGACACACGCGTTAATTGACCGCTTAAGTCCTCAGGAAAAGTCCTTACCGTTTGTAGGCACCTTGTACGCCCGCAGCGCACAGATTGAGCACGATTGGTACCAGCTCGAGCAAGCAGTAACTCACGCCCAAGAAGGCTTGCGCTTAGCCCGCCGCATCAATGACATCTCGAGCTTAGCAGATAGCTTTTTAGCATTATGCCTAATCAGCCGCGACCAAGCTGATGTAAAGAACATGCAGCACTATTTTGCAGAACTGCACGCAATTGCTACCAACCCTAATTACGCAACAGCGATTAAATCTCGCTTAATTGAATATCTGAATGGTCTCAACGTTTGGCTTAAATTGGCTGAACCTGAACCTTGGCTCGACCAGTACGCGCATTATGTACAACAACCCTCGAGCCAGTACGAGTACCTTATTTACGCACATGCCCTGTTGTGGACAGCGCGTTACGAAGATGCCCTTAGTTTTGCAAAAGCAAACGCTGAGGCCGCATGGGCGCGTAAGCACATTGGCTATTACGTGGGGATGAGTGTGGTCGTAGTTTGTGCTGAGGTTCAGCTTGGTCACTCTGACCGCGCACAGGATATCCTCCAGCAGGTGCTCGAGGTCGCCCAACCAGAAGGCTTTGTGATGCAGTTTTTGCACGGTGGTAAAGTGCTTAGGGGACTGCTTCAGCAAGTGGAACTAAGCTCGAGCCAGTTAATAAGCTACCGAACAACGTTACTTGCTGCGCTTGAGGAACACTTGACACGCCATGCAGTCAATACAACAACATCGAGAGCGGAAACGTCACCTGCTAAGCAAGACGGTTTGACAGGACAAGTTGAGGCATCGGTAATACCGCAATCAGCAACATCTCAAGCAGCGGGGCCACTCGAGCCACTCAGCGCACGTGAACAAATGGTTTTAAGACTTCTGCTAGCAGGTATGTCGAACAAACAAATTGCTCGAGAACTTGACCTCAGCATCAATACGGTTAAAACCCACGCCCGCAACGTCTACAGCAAGTTTGGGGTGCACGGGCGTATGGAACTCGTGCAGCAGGTGAAGCACCTTTCTTAGCTTGGCAAGCATCACACTGACCTAGCCTCGGGATGGCTCTGAAATGACATTGAGACAATCTTGAAATGACATCGAGACAATATCGAGATGGTGTTGACAAGGCCTAGCACAATGATGAAACACAAGCGCATGACGCAGCAGGTTTATCCAGAGTAGGATGAAGGTTGTGACTGCTGCCGCACCGCTGTTAGTAACTAAATTTCACCAACCTCAACCTCGAGCCAGTCAGGTTGTGCGTGAGCACCTCAACACGCGTTTAGCAACCCATATGGACGTAGCGGGCGCGGTTGCTTTAGTGGTTGCACCAGCTGGTTTTGGCAAAACCTCGCTGGTCAGTGGGTTTTTGGCGACAAGCAATATGGCCCACGGCTGGCTCTCGCTAGATGAAAACGACAACGATCCGTTACGCTTTTGGCGTTATCTGCTGACATCTATAGCTAGAATTGTGCCGGCGGCGGCGCAAAACGCCCAAGCGCTCTTGCAGATGCCGCAAATGCCCGATTTGGAGCTGTTGGTCACCTTACTCATCAACGATTTAAGTGAGCAAGCTGAACCTTTTGTGATCGTGTTAGACGATTATCATCTTATTGAGGAAAACGCCATTCATGCCAGCATCAGTTTTTTGATTGAACATTTGCCTGCATCTTGCCGCTTAGTGATGATGAGCCGCAGCACGCCGCCGTTACCACTCGCGCGTTTACGTGCCAAAGGTCAACTTTTAGAGCTAGACCAAGATGATTTGCGCTTTAGCGACCGTGAAGCAACTTGTTTTTTGCACGATGTAATGCAATTGGAGTTAGAGCCAGCTGAGGTGGATCAGCTCGAGCACAGCACCGAAGGTTGGGTGGCTGGGTTGCAGATGACCGCGCTGGCGTTGCAAGGAAATACCCACGCAAATAACACTGTTAGCGCTTTGCAAGCTGGCGAGCGCTACATGTTGGACTATTTAGTAGAAGAGGTTTTAGAGCAGCAACCTGCCCAAGTGCAAACCTTTTTGTTGGAAACGTCTGTCTTAACGCAATTCTCGGCTGAGTTGTGTGACCAGCTCCTTGCTCGCACAGATAGCCGCGTGATGCTCGAGCAGGTTGAGCGAGCTAACTTATTTATTGTCCCACTGGACGATAAACGCACCTGGTACCGCTATCATCACCTTTTTACAGAACTGTTACGGCATCAGCTCGAGCGCCGCAGTCCCGGCATTGCAGCACGCTTACAAACTGCGGCTGGCGATGTGTACTTAACGCAAGGTGAGGTGGAAGCGGCGTTCGGGTATTACCTACAAGCTGGTTTGGTAGCGCGTGCTGCTACCGTTTTGACCGACTACGTAGAAGAAGCGCTGAGCTACGGAACCGTAACCAGCTTGATGCGTAATATTGCCAAGTTACCGCGCGAGTTGGTTGAGCAGCAACCGCGCTTACTGCTGGCCCAAGCGTGGCAACACTTATTTCAAGCTGAAGTCATGCTTATTCCAGCAGTTGTAGCGCGCGCCCGAAGTGCCCTCGAGCAAGCAAGCTTAGACCCTCAGGAAACGCGCAAACTCGAAGGTGAGATGCTAGCCCTCAGCGTGTTTTCAGGGCGTCAACCTGACAAACGCAGCAAACAAACCATGATTGATGACGCTCGGCAAGCACTCAACCAGCTCGAGCCAGATTCATTTGTCTATGTAACCTTGCAAATGCTTTTAGCTGGCGTTCATTTTTCATTGGGCGACTGGCACCAAGCGTTAGATATTTACCAGCAAGCTGCGGTCAATAGCCGCCAAAACGGCAGTGTCTTTGGAGAGGTTGCCGCTGAAAGTGCCCGTAGCGACGTTGCCCGTTTGGTTGGGCGGTTACACGACGCTCACCAGTCGTCACTTACACTGCTATCTCGGCTTAGTCCGAAGGAGCAGCACTGTCCTTATGTGGGGCTATTGTACGTGCGCCTCGCGCAAATTGAACGTGAGTGGGGCAATTTAACGCAAGCTGCCCACTACGCCCAAATGGCCTTTGACCTTGCCAAAAGCGTGGGTGATGCCTCGAGCATGTTGGACGCGCAGTTGACCTTGTGTTTGATTAACCTTGACCAAGCTGAGGTAGGCAGCGCCAAAATCCGCTTAGCTAGCTTGCGTGAAGATCCACTTGTGACCGCTGCCCGCGACACAAGCTTAAATGAACGCCTTACAGCTGTTGACATTTGGCTATCCCAGCAAGCGGCACCTGCTTGGGTCAACTTGCATGAAGCGCGCTATCAACGTGCGCCTTCTAGTAAGCTTGACTACCTCATTTTTGCGTATGCGCTACTGTGGGCTGGGCGTTACCAAGATGCGGCATTATTCGCCCAAAAAAACACAGACTACGCGTGGCAGCGTGGGCATCTAAGCCGCTATGTTGCCTTTGGGGTCGTGGCTGTGTGCGCTCACGCGCAACTAGGCGACGACAGCCGCGCTTGTGAGCTTTTACAAAGTCTGCTCGAGGTTGCTGTGCCAGAAGGTTTCGTGATGAGTTTTGTCCACGGCGGCCTGCCCTTACAGCGTGTTTTGCAGCAACTTAAAGTAGCTGACCCTAACTTGCAAAGCTATCAAGCACAACTTTTAGACGCGTTGCAAGAACATTGTGATAATGCGTCTGTGAAGTTACCTACGGGCTTGCTCGAGCCTCTCAGCGAGCGCGAAGAAACCGTCTTGCACTATTTGCTAGCTGGACTTTCCAACAAGCGTATTGCCCAAGAGTTGGACGTCAGCGTCAACACCATCAAAACCCACACCCGCAACATTTACAGTAAATTTGGCGTACACAGGCGCATGGAGTTGGCAACGCGCGTTCAAGAGTTAGGATTTAGTGTTTAGACTTAGTAGGTAGCGTTTGAGGCTCGTGGGTTAGGTTGTAGTGGACACTTTCGACAATGTTAAATTTGTCGTCATTAGCTCGAGATAGATTTAAACATGAACGCGCCCACGCTCTGTGATACACTCATGGCTTTAAGCAGGCTTGTCAGGTCTGTAACCAAGCTGTAACAGCAACTATAATCTTGTACATTTATGCCATTTTGATCACAAGCTCATGAGTTGTTGATCATGGCTACCTCACCCACTGGAGTACCCCGCTTATGCACCACACACCACCTCAACGAACGTTAATTGCTGATCTTGCTAGTGCTGTTAACCAATCTGTCACCATCTACGGTTGGGTCTACAGCCGCCGTGACTTGGGTGGCATTCGCTTTTTGCTGGTGCGCGATAAAAGCGGGCTGGTTCAGTGCGTCTTTGGCAAAGTGGATTTGCCGCTAGCTGAAAGTTGTGTGGCTGTAACTGGCACGGTGGTGGAAAGCAAAAAAGCGCCGGGCGGTCTAGAGATTCAAGCGGAGACGCTAGAGCTTATTTCTGAGGCCGTTGAAGCCCCGCCCATTGAAATTCCCAAAGAAGAATGGCACGTGAACCCAGAGACAATCCTGCAATACCGCCATGTATCGTTGCGCGGGTTGAAAGCACAAGCCAGCATGAAAGTGCAAGCTGAACTGGTGCGCGGCTTCCGGGCGTATCTTAACAGCCAAGGCTTTTCAGAGATTTTTTCACCCAAGTTGGTTGCTGCTGGTGCCGAAGGTGGTGCCAACTTATTTGAGGTCGATTACTACGGTAAACGGGCCTATCTAGCCCAATCCCCGCAACTTTACAAGCAGATTATGGTGGGCGTCTTAGAGCGCGTGTTTGAGGTTGCCCCGGTGTTTCGGGCAGAGGCCTCGCACACCAGTCGCCACCTAGCTGAATACCTATCGCTAGATGTTGAGCTTGGCTTTATTCAAGACGATAACGACGTTATGGACGTTGAAGAAGCCCTACTCAAGTCGATGATGGCAGATGTTGCTGAAAGTTGTGCGCGCGAACTAGCGATGTTTGAGGTGGAACTTCCTAACCTCGAGGTTGACTTTCCGCGTATTCCCCTGCTCGAGGCCAGAGACATCGTCAAAAACGAATATGGTCATGCCTCGGGCGGTAAAGACTTAGACCCCGAAGCTGAGCGCCTCATAGGTCGTTGGGCCAAAGAAAAGCACGATAGTGACTTCATTTTTATTACTCACTACCCGCAAGCGGCCCGTCCGTTTTACACCTACCCGATTGAAGACGGCCTCACCCGCGGCTTAGACCTCATCTTTAGAGGTACTGAAATTACCTCAGGTGGGCAGCGGATTCACGAATACGCCATGCTTGTAGGCGAAATGCAAAAACGCAACATGAACCCAGAGGCATTTAGTGGTTACCTCGAGGTCTTTAAGCACGGTATGCCTCCCCATGGTGGCTTTGCCATTGGGGCAGAGCGGTTGACGGCACTCCTCTTGGGCATTAGCAATGTTCGGTTTGCTAGGGCGTTTCCGCGCGATGGAAGTCGTCTGCAGCCATAAGTGCGAAGTCGTTCATCAATACGAGGCCCTTTGCTAACTAGCTCCCTGTAACCCCTACCTAGAACGACTAAGCTAGTGATATGTCAGCAGACCCCCAGCAGTCCACAGAAACAACAAAGCCGGATATCACTGAGACGCTACTTAAAGTTAACAGCGTCATTGAAAAAGTCATCGCTATGGTGGTTGTAGCGCTGCTCGCAAGTAGTGCGTCCATTTTACTGTGGCGCAATTGGATGGACCTACTGCGCACGTTTGGGGGCAGCGAATTTAATCTAGCGCGCACGCTGTCCGAAGTGTTGTTAGCGCTTATGGTTGCCGAGATCATCGCCACCATAGGCTCGTTTTTGCGGCGCGGTATTTTTGACCCTATTCCCTTTTTGGTCGTAGGCATTATTGCTAGCATTCGCAGGTTGCTGGTTATCAGTGCTGAGGGTGCTGAACTGCTCGTCAGCAACAGTCAAATTCCCACAGCATTACTTATCGAGCTTGCCATTTTGACCGTTACCATCGGTGTGTGCTCGTGGTCGATTGGCTATTTAAACCCCCGTCTAAACCCAACAAAACCTGAGTAAGGGTTATTTGTCGATGGTACTGCTAACCTGTGACGTCAAGGTACTGCTGTCGTGCTAAACGCATGTCTATAGTCATCCTCAGCTCATGCCTACCTCACCCCAAAGGATGATGTGTTAATCAAGCTCACTATCTATGATGAAGATGCTCAACAAAAGAGCATCGTCAGTCTAGATATGCACGTTGCGTGCAATATGCTTGGAGGCACTACCCAATGACATCAGCAACATCGATAAAAAGAACATCGACACCCTTAACATCTGCCAAACCCGCGCGCATCACAGCTATTGACACGCTACGTGGGTTTGCGCTGTGTGGCATTTTGGTTATGAACATCATGAGTTTTGCCATGCCAGACGAAGCTTATTACAATCCCACAATTTACGGCGGAGACGACCTGCTCAACCGGCTTGTCTACGGCTTTGCACACCTCTTTTTTGATCAAAAGTTTATGGCTATTTTTTCGATGCTATTTGGGGCGAGTGTCATGCTTATCCTCAGCAAAGCACGCGACAAAGGCACGTCAGGCGCGCGGATCCATTACACACGGAATTTTTGGTTACTCGTTATTGGTGTGCTACACGGGATATTTTTGTGGGAAGGTGACATTCTGCGGATTTATGCTGTGTGTTCGTTCATCCTATTTTTCTTCAGAAACGTCAAACCGCGTGTACAACTCGTGCTTGGAATCATCATCTTTTTACTGCCATCGGGTGCTAATTTGTTCATTGCCAACGAGCTACCCAATCTAGATGCTGCAGGTCAGCAAATACTTGTCGATAACTTTGCCCCTAGTGAGACTGTCCTTGCTAAAGATATTGCTCTCTTTCAAAATCGTACGTCACTTCAGCCTAGCTACGATTTGGCTGCGAGTAGAGGCAACGAAGCTCAAAATCTGATTGACCTTGCGTTGCTTGTTGACATTTTGGCTCGAGCCCTCGGCATGATGCTCATCGGCATGTCGTTTTATAGTCTGGGAATTTTAACAGCCCAACGTAGCCAGACTTTTTATAGGCGTATGGTATTTCTTGGTTTTGGTGTTGGATTTCCCATTGTAGGGTTTGGTCTTTATCAGTATATTCTTCGCGATTGGGAAGCTAGCTATTCGCTCTTTGTAGGTAGAATCCCAAATCACATTGCGACGATATTCATAGCTAGTGGCTACATTGCGCTCATCATGCTGTGGAGTAAGCACGACGTTTGGCACCGCGCACAAAATTCCCTGGCGGCAGTTGGGCGTATGGCACTCAGTAATTACATTGGGCAGACCCTACTTGCTACGTTTGTCTTTTACGGTTACGGGCTGGGCTTGTATGGGCAATTCAACCGGATTGCCCAACTTGGGGTCGTGATTGTCATTTGGACAATTCAGATTTTGGTGTCGCCGTGGTGGCTTAAACGGTTTAGATACGGGCCGCTCGAGTGGTTGTGGCGTAGCTTAACTTACTTAAGGATTGAATCTATGCGTAAGCGTTCTGCGGCTCGAGTGTCTTAAATCAAGCCAGTGATTTTGCTAGACAAGCTTTAAACCTCAATGATAAAGCTTCTGATGATGATGGCATCAACGTAATGATGCATCAACTCTCGGAAGCTTTATCGTGTTAATGCTTAGAATGTACTGGTCTCGAGGCTTCTTAATTAACCCACTTGCGCCGTCAGCAACTCAGATACCGCAGCAAACGCCTCTGGCAACTTAG
>CAZMCW010000007.1:25176-31565 GCA_964564405.1 uncultured bacterium | reverse complement strand
CTGTGGCAGTTACTCGTGGAAACGCTATAGCAATCAGCGAAGCTCGACACGACTTACGACAACATTGATTCAAATATCCTAGACTTAAATACCCTCTTGCCAAACACGACTTAACTTCATACGACCATCGTCTGGATTGGTTTCGGCGATGGCTACTAATGCGCGGGTTTCATCTACAAAAGCAGTGCGTTCACTTAGGTTGATACTAAGCCGCTGACCTTGTCTTACGCGGCGTGTCTCTCCGTCACTAAGCATGTGCTCTGGGTAGTTGAGGATGTCAACAGCGCGCAGACTTTCTGCCGTATTTGCATGGTTGGGGTCAAGTTGCTCGAGCAAAGCAGCATCGGTAATACTGGCGCGCCCAGCCTGAACCCGCACCAAACCACTTAAATGAGCAGGTACACCTACAGCCTCACCCAAATCTCTGGCAAACGCGCGAATGTAGGTACCTGCTTGCACGTAAACGTAGCACAGCGCTGTTGGGAACGTCCCCAAGGTTTCAGGTAGGGTCTTAACGTTACACTGCGCGTGCGTGCTGTCAGCAATATCCCAGTGACCTAGGCTAGCTTGGCTAAACTCACGAGGGAGTTGCTCGAGGTTATCTGCCCATGCTAAAAGTTGAACAGCATGATAGGTAACATCTCGCGGGGGCAAGTTGAGGTCGTCACCGCGTCGGGCAGCATCGTAACTTTTTTGACCACCTTTTTTAATCGCTGAAAACGCTGGGGGTTGCTGCTGAGTCAGGGTCAAAAAAGAATCTAACTGTGCCGCAATATCATCTGCTTGCAAGTGACTGGCGTCAACTTGGGTGGTGATGGGCGGCTCCGCATCCAGCGTGGCTGTTGTCGCCCCAAACGACACCCAGGCTAAGTAAGCTTTGCGTGAGGCCGTCAAAAACGGCGATAGCTTGGTGGCGGCATCAGTTAGCACAACCAACACACCTGTGGCTAGCGGGTCAAGGGTACCTGCGTGACCTACCCGACGCGTGTTTAAGAGTCTACGAGCCCGTGCGACAACATCGTGCGAGGTGAGTCCTAGCGGTTTGTCAACAACAAAAATGCCCATGCTAAGACTTAGCTAGGTGGCAAAAGGCTGTGTGTGAGCTGCTGGAGTGTGTGACCGAGGGGGGCCTCGAGCCGCAAACTAGCATCGTCATCACCACGGGTTGGCCCTTGGTTGATAATAGCCACAGGTTTACCGTCTTGAACAGCGCGCACCACAAAACGGTAGCCCGAGCGCACCGTGAGCGACGAGCCAAGCACCAGTAGTGCGCTAGCGCGTTCCAACATCTGCCAGGCCTGCATAACTCTAGGTTTGGGCACGTTTTCGCCAAAAAAGACAACATCGGGTTTGAGGATGCCACCGCAAAGTGCGCACGCAGGAACATCAAAGCTGCCTACCAGCTCAGGGGGGATTTCAGCGTCGCCATCTGGCGCAATGTCTGTAACATGTCCTTGGAATGATGGGTTGTGCGTTAGCAAACGTGTTTGAAACGCAAGACGGTCTTCTGAATTTTTACAGCTTAAGCAGCGCACTTGGTTAAGCCGTCCGTGTAGCTCGAGCACGTCTTGACTACCTGCTTGTTGGTGGAGGCCGTCAACGTTTTGCGTGAGCACGCCCGTAATTAAACCAGCTTGCTCGAGCTGTGCTAGGGCAATGTGTCCTGCGTTGGGGTTACTTTCTTGAACAACTAACCAACCTGCGGCACTGCGTGCCCAGTAACGTTGCCGAGCGTAGGCACTTTTTACAAATTCTTGATAGCGCATAGGGTTGCGCGGTTTGGCTGTGGGGCCGCGGTAGTCGGGGATGCCTGATTCTGTGCTAATACCTGCGCCGGTTAAAACTAAAGTAGGCTGCTGCTGCAAGAGTTCAGTAAAGGGACTTAGGTCTTGCTCGAGCTGATGATTTTGGTGCGGGTACTGGATCGAACGGTCACTCATTGGCAGGGGTATTGCATTCACATCTGTAAAACTCACTTAATTACTATACGCCTCTGGCTGATGTGGTGATGTTTGGAGATTTTAGGCTCGAGGCTGACACTATTGATGTTACATCATTGGTGATGTAACATCACCAAGCACGGGTGTAATGGTGTAGCCTTACCCACGAATGCGTCAAAAAGCTAGTCGGGAACATAAAAACTAGGGCGCATCGCTGTGGCACAGCGGCTGTCTAGCTCGGCTTCAGGGGCATCCAAAAACTGGGCCACAAGCTGGTCAACACAAGGATTTACGTCAATAAGCCCGTGACCCATGCCGGGAAGTTCAACAAAGGTGCTACTAGCCAATGTTGTTGACGCGCGTTTACCCCAAGCAGGTGGCGTGATGGGATCAAGTGCGCCCGCTAGAATCAACGTGGGAATGTCACTCACCACAGGCATATTTTCAAATTCACTGGCAAAGTCATTGTGCCAGCGGATGCAACGCTGCAAAAAGGCCAGCGCAAAGTCAATTTGATCTTGGCGGAAACTTGGGTGTACGCTGCGACTTGCTGTGATAATCATTTGTGCATTATGAAAAGGCGCTTCTTCGTAACATTCCACTGCATAAAACATACCTTCAGCGTCATCATCGATATCTTCAGCTGCGCCTCTCAACAGCTCACTAAGGTTTTGTAGCAAGCCACCTTGGCCAGAAGTAGCTTCAAAAGATGTGTCTGCACTATCTAGCACGACAATATCCTCGAGGCTTAACACCCAACTTACGAGGTCGTGGCTAGTTTGAATGTCACCCTCGAGCGCCAGCGAAATGGCAAAAGGTAACACCGGTATAAGCTCGCTGTTATACAGCGCTTGGAAAAGGCTTTCAGCGTAGTCTATGCCAGCTAGCTCATAGCCGTCGGCAAGGTCAAACGGGGTGGTGTTGAGGTCCTCGAGCAAGCTATAAAACTTAGCCTCCAACTCCGGATAAGCTGCATTACAACTGCGACTCTCGCGGCACGCGCTAAAGAGTCCGTCAAACGCACGTTGCATGTGCGTGGGCCCTTCAGCTAGGCTAGCTACATCGGGTGGATAGGTTGAGTCAAGCACCACACTGCGAATACGGTTTGGCTGATCGCGCATGATGGTCAGCGCTAAGCGGGTGCCATACGAAATTCCGTAAAGGTTGACTTCGTTGAGGTCGAACGCGCGGATGAGGGCGGCAATGTCAGCGGCGTTCTCGCGGCTGTTGTAACTAGCGAGATGAATACCGTCTTGCTCGAGGCGATCACGACAAGCTGCCATAGCCTCGTTTTCAGTGTCGTAACGATCATCCTCTATCTCCTCGCAGTTGAGTGCGGGGAGTGAATAGCCAGTACCGCGTTGGTCAACCAAAATAAGGTCGCGGGTAGCTCTGAGCGAGGAGTCTGTCCAAGCCTCGAGTGCGGCCAAGGCTGATCCGCCGGGGCCACCTTCTAAATAGATGACGGCGTCAGGTTGCGCCGGTTGCTCGCGGGCGTACAAAATAGCAACTGCAACCTCAATCAGAGTTGTATCTGGGTGTGCGTTGCCTTGATTATCTCTGCGTTCGGGCACGATTAAGATGCCGCAGTCAAGTGTTTTGCCATATTGTTCACCTGCAGGCAAAGCAAAGGGGCAGCGTTGGTAGCCAAATGTCACATCATCAAACGTTTGTGCTAGCGTCACATGTGTAGCCATGATGCTAAGCACAAAGATGACTGTGGCGATGCCCCAACCAGAAACTTGACCACCAGGTACTTGACTACCAGGTACTTGACTACCAGGTACTTGACTACCAGGTACTTGACGACGCATATAAGACCGATAAACAAGACCAAGCTGACTTAGGTAGCACATCATGTCTTCAGTTTACGCGTACAGCGCATGAAAAATAGCACCTTATAGTGAGGTTAAGACGAGGTCAGCGTACGACGCGGTTTTCAACGCAACCTTGGTTGTTGTTGGTGTCACTATCGCCATCTGCTAGCAAGCTTGCACAGTTGATAATCGACGGCACACCAACTGGCACCTCGTTGGTGATGTCCACAATGAGTAACAAGTTGGTGAGCGCACCTAAACTGGCAAATGCACCCTGATTAAAGGTACATGTCACTGCGTCGCGGTTGCCTGTGGTGAGGGTGCTATTGCATGTCCAGCCAAGCCCAGTTGGCGTTTCCCGAAAGCGTACGCCTAAGGGTAGTGTATCCGTCACGGTGATGGGCAGCGGCATAAAATTGGGCCCCAAGTTTGTGACCTCAATGCGGTAGGAATAGCTATTGCCAACCTCGACATCATTTACGGCTAAAAATTTGGCAAGGCTAGCGTCAAACACGCGTGTTACAGGTGCGCGCACGCAGACGCGTTCTGACACACCAGCGGCGCTGACAAACGCGCAGTTTTCGAGTTCGCTAGCGGCAGTTTCTTGCACGTTGACGGTAAGGATGAGTGGCTCGAGGTCAATCTCAATATCATCATCACTTGTAAAACTGCTTGCCAACTCGTTAATGGTTTGCAGGTAGGTGCAGGTCACTCGGCTACTGCTATCTGGGTTGCTATTAATATCGCACGTCCAATTATCGTCAGAACTGCTAGCAAGCGCGGTGCCCGCAGGAAGGTCATCGCGAATTCGCACGGCTTCATTGAGGCTATCAGCATCGTCTTTGCTGAGTTGCAGGCTGGCGTTGATGACGTAATCAGCTTGCCTGCCTACTTGTAAGGTGCCGCTCAAGGTTTTGCTGGCTGTCCAGGTAAGGACTGGCTCGAGTTGACTCTCGAGGCAAGCTTCGTTGTTGCTGGGTTCAGCATCTGGCGCAAGTTCTACACAGCTAATGAGGCTTCCTGTGGCATCAGCAGGGACATCTACTGGTAGCGTGAGCAGTGGTATGGCGTTAAGGTCAGTAGGTGTAAGTTGGCAGCTTAAGGTTTGCGGCGCGTCACCAACAACCTCACATGTCCAAGGTGTCGTGATAGTACTGATATCGGCACTTAAGTTGTCTGCTAAGACGACCTCGAGCACAATTGGCGCAAGACTACTTGCATCAGCAGTTTCGCTATCAACGGTAATTAGATAATTGCTCGTGGCACCCGGACTAAGTGGGCTATCAAGGGCTAAGCTAACGGCTAGATCGCGGGCGTTAGCGACCTCAGTTAGTGCGCAGCTTTCGTTATTGACTGGGTTTTGGTCGCGTAAACTGAGTTCAGCACAGTTTTCGATGGTATCAGGTGCATCACTTCCCACCTCAACATTGACAGTGATGACGGTCTCGGCGTTCGCTGCAAGTTGGTCGGGTTGAAAGTCACAGCTAAGCTCGCCGGCCACCAAGTCACAAATCCAGTCGGATGCATCTACATTCACAAGTGATATGCCGTCAGGAAGTTGGTCGAGGACGTCTGGCATGTTGCTAACAGGACGACCACCTTCATTGCGAACGGTGATGGTGTAGCTCGCCGGCCTGCCGCGCTCGAGCACGTTGGCACCTGCTAAGGTTTTGCTGATGCTAAGGTCGTTGTCGGCGGCAACCACAAGCTCGAGGCACGCGTCATTGTTGCTAGGGTTGGGGTCGTTACTAGTCGTCGCTAGGGCAGTGACGCTCGAGCAAGTTGTAATCACGCCAGATGTTCCTGCATCAATCGCCAGACTTAGTTGCAACTCGGGTGCAGCACCAATGCTAAGCACGTTTGTAAGTTGACAGCGTACATTGTCACGGTTAGCGTCACACGACCAAATGGGTGTGCTCGAGCTTACAAAGCGGAAACCCACCGGGAGCAGTGTTATAACGCTAACGCCACCCGTAAGCACGCTGGGGCCGTCATTACGAACACGTAAGCTCAGCTCGAGCACATCACCGGGCCGAGCTACATTTAAGGCTGCACTCGTGAGCGTCAGGTCACTTTCACTAGCTTGTAGTACAGCTGTCATACAAGCGTTGTTGTTGGTAGTTTGACTGTCAGCGGCGACGAGTAAACTAGCACAGGTGGTAATCTCATCGCCAAGTTGTTGGGGTACATCAAGCGTGATGCTGGTCGTCAACAGAAGCTCAGGCAAACTGCCCACGGCTAGGGGTGTCTCCGAGCTGGCGGCCAACTCACAAACAACAAGTTCACTGGTCAGCACAGCACTTTCGCATTGCCATGCGCCTTCGCTACTAACTGCAAGTAAGCGCAGCCCAATTGGGAGTGTCACTTGCACGGTGACAGGGTCGCTAGCAGGGCCCGGGCCGAGGTTGGCAACTTGGACACTGTAACGCGCTTGCCCGCCTAACGTGAGAGGGTCGCGCAAGGCTAGCTCGAGCGCTAAGTCATACGGTTCTGGGTCAGCCGGGCGCACCTCACGAGTAAGACAATCGGTATTGTTATCTGCGTTCGTATCACCAGGTGCAGTTACCGTCACACAGTGGGTAAGTTCGGGAAGTGCATCTGAAAGAACCTCGACAATAATGCTGAGCGCTGG
>CAZMCW010000007.1:15471-25166 GCA_964564405.1 uncultured bacterium | reverse complement strand
CCTGTTGGTGTAGCAAGGTTGCACTCGAGGTTGGCTGCCTCCTCCGCAAACGCACATCTCCAATCACCTGCAGTTTCTACAGCTACAAACCGCAAGCCTGCTGGCAAATTATCGCTTAACACTACAGGCACCGTCACATTGGCGCTGCCGAGGTTGGTAACTTGCACATCAAACGCGGCGACAGCCCCTACTTGTAACTCGCCAACGGAAGCTTGCTGCACCGTTAGGTCAAAGCCAGTAGGTTCAGGGTCACTAAGGCGGCGGCTTAAACAGACTTGGTTGTTGGTCAAATTGGGATCAGTTGCTTCACCAAGGCTGTCAAGAACAAGGTCAGCACAGTTGATAAGTTCATTTGGGGCGCTTTCCGTCACGCGTACAACGAGCGGAATATCGGGCAACGCGCCCACAGCAATAACGTCATCCCCTAAATAGTTGCAACTCACGCGGGTGTTGGTTGCTGTTTGACAACGCCAGATATTGTTTGCACTGTCTTGACGCACAAATTGCACACCATTAGGTAAGCTGTCTACCACGCTCAAACTGCCTACATACGCGTCACCACCTAAATTGCTGACTTGGAGGATGTAGCGTGCTGTCTCACCTCGAGCCAAGGTACCGCTCACGCTTTTACTGATGGTCATGTCGCTTGCGCGGTCAGGGTTCGGGCTAACGTTAAAGGTGTTACAAACACGGTTATTGGTGAGGTCTGGGTCGCTGTCTGGGGTGGTCAGCTCGAGCCTCGAGCACAACGTCACCTGAGATGTTCCCGTGCCAGAGAGCGCAGCCGCACTGACATTCACCGTCAAGACAACATCGGCAAGGGTACCCACTGTGACCGGCCGCGGGCCGTCATAATCACAGACAACTTGCTCGGCTTCAGCTTGGCTACTGCCCAGCCGGCACCGCCATGCTGTACTGTTGTTGGCTAAAAAGTTGATGCCTGTTGGTAAAGTGCTCACAACTTGTAGGGTGTCAGCTAGTGTGTCGGGGCCGTCGTTACGAACTTGAATGACAAACTGGCTTAAACGCCCTTCGCGGAGGCTACCGCGCAAGCCTTGGCTGAGTCGTAAGTCACTTTGGTCAGGTGTGCTGGAAAGGTTTGTTGTGATACAGGCTTCATTGTTGGCACTGCTATCATCACTCACCAGCACGCGGGCGCAGTTGGTGACGGTAGGCGTGGTGATGTCTTCAGCGACTTGGAGCTCGAGCACTAACGCGTCAATGTCTCGTACAGGTCCGCTTGCAATATAGTCACAGCTAACTTGGTCACCTTCCTGCGCTGTACAAGCCCAACTAGCTGAGGGGCTAGCTACAAAACTTAGCCCAGTGGGTAGCTCATCCACAACGGTGGGTACTTGTAGCAGGGTCTCGCCACGCAGGTACTCGAGGTCGATAACATAACGCGCAAGTTGACCTACTTGAAGGTTGCCCGTAAGCCGTTTGTCAATGCGCAAATCGCGTGATGTGGCGGTCGTGTTTTGGCACGCTTCCGGCACAGGTATGGTGAGGCTGTTGGCTTCTGAGCTTTCCGCAACAGAGTTATTGGGGTCAACCGTGACTGTAAGTGTGTCTGCCAGAATCTGCACACCCGACCAGGTTTGGGTAAAGCGCACATCAGCAGCTAGCCCGTAAAAGGCAGAACTCCAGGCAGTATTATCTGCACTGCCACTGTCTGCAAGCTGTATCGGCGAAGCGTTAAACGCAACGTTGGCTTGCACGGAACCACTACCCACATTGGCAACTGTAAAGGTGATAGTGCACGCTGCCGTGTCTACTTGAGGATCAAAACTCACATCTTCCACGACAAGGTCGGGGAGTGGGTTGGGCTCGAGCCAGACCACGCCGTGACTTACACCTGCACCCTCGCGCGGTGAACGGTTACTACTTTCAGGTGCAACCACTCGGTTCAAAGCCAGCCATAAGGTTGTGTTAGGTGCGCCCTCACCTAGTTCAAACAATTCTTCGGGATCAAGTTGACTCACCCGAAACTGCCCATCACATACGCGGGCGTCCCCAGCTAGGCAGCGCCATAAGAACTTACTGCCAGCATCTGTCCGAGTCACAACAACGTGTACAACAGCGCCACGCAAGTCATCACCAAGTGGGTTAAACGCGCCAAGCTCATCAACTTGTAAGTCACTTGCAGTGGCAGCTTGACTAAACGCAGTGAGCAGCGCATCACCATCTAAACTTACGTCTTCAGCTTGGTAAAAAAGCACTTCGGCGTTGTCTGGGGCGCCAGCGCTCCCGCCAAAACCATCATTTTGGCTCGAGTCAGCAAAGTGCAGGCCGTAGCCAATAAGCGGTTGCGCATCATCCATATAGGCTAAAACATGCAAAGCTTGAAACGCTGCTGGGTCAACGTCTGCAGCTAGCACCGGACGGCCCAACGTAAACACGCTACCGCCGCTAGGGTTACTAAAGCTGAGGTTGTCATCAAGGCCGGTTCCACAAGCACCCGCGAGTACGGTTGCGGTACTGGTGTTAAACGCACACAATCCTACTGTTGCCAAATCGCCTTGTCTGAGGCTGGTCTCAAAGCTGTCTAAGACTGCCTCAGATGGGCCGTCCGGCCCGCTTGCAGTAGCATCTGGATGATTAAAATAGCGATCTGCTAACTCAGCCAGTAACAAGTCTGGTGTCACGCTAACCGAGGGTACAGGTTGCTCGCTAACAGGTGCGCTGGGGCCCTCAAAGCTAGCGCGCGGTTGAATGAGCAAACTTTCTTGCTGACTCAGTAAAGGGACGCGCACGGTAGTCCCGCTAGGACCAACTTGTTTAAACAAACTTGCACGCACAATAACAGTGTTGGGTGTGAGTGCCGTGACGGTCACTTGTGACCCGGAGGCTGTGCTTATAGGGTCGTCAAACCGCAAGCTCGAGGCTGGCACGGCTTCCCAGACAACCTCAGCGTCATTTACACCGCTTATTATAGCTTCCAAGGTCATTGTTTCTCCTTGGACAAGCTCTCGTTTGGGAAGTTGTAGCTCGAGTGCTGCTGACGTGACCCCTACACTGTTATTACAACTTGCAAGTAGCAAAATAAGCACCAAACTACCGAGCCAGACCCATCTAAAACGCGCCGGAATTATAAGCTGTTGAGATATAATACCCTTTCCGGTTATTTTGGTAACAAAGTAACCCGAGCGGAGCGAGCAGAAACAGATACCAAGTCCGACTAGAACGTAATGAACTCCGTAGGAGTTTATGATGTGTTTTGTCGGACTTGGTATAAGCACGCTAGATTGCTGCCCTAGCTGCTTGCCACCCTGCTGGTCACAATAGTTTCTAGTCTTGTCTGACGTGCGCGCCATGCTGCTCCTTCAGCAACTATTAGTTGGTGTTCTTTTTAACCTAAAACTTCAAAAAGTGACGTTACTAAGTATCTCCTAGTTTTATCTGCCAGATACAGCTAGCGGTTAGCGGTTAAGGAACGTGATTCATTTACGTTCCGTATCGTAAAGTTACTGTGGAGACACTTATACAGTGTAAGTGACCAACGTTTGCTTTACATGAAGGAATGCAATCTGAAAAATGAAATGCACATCATTTGCTGTCACGTGACTTAAGCCATTAGACAAAACACGTTTTAAGACTTCACGTTCTAAGACTTCACGTTCTAAGACTTCACGTTCTAAGACTTGAGGCCGTAACTGTCGCTAGGTTTGGCAGGGCTGCTCGAGCGACTAGAGCGCCTCGAGATATCTTGAGGTGATTTGTCTTGGTTACTTTTAGGTTTAGATGCAGGCTGAGTTGACTTGGATACATTATTTGCAGCTGGCACAGGTTGAGCTGCAGGTTGAGCTGCGGTAGGCATCTCTTGAACAACGGGTACGTCGCGAAGTAAACCTAAACTGCGTGCCCGATTAACTGCGAGCAAGCGGTCTTTAACATCTAATTTGCGGTAAAGCCCACGCAAATAATCTTTGATGGTTTCAGGGCTGATGCCAAGGGCTTGCCCCATTTGTTTTTTGTTGTTGCCTTGGGCTAGTAAGGTGAGTACTTGCGCTTCGCGCCTGGTGAGTTTGGGTAAGTCCACGTTGGGAAACCAGTCACGCTCAGGCTGTTCCAGAATGCTGTACATGCTTTCAATCACGGATTCAGGGTTTGTTTCTTTGCGAATATAGCCGTGAGCACCAGCATTTTTGGCAATTTGTAAAAGAGCTTGTTCTTCGCTACTAAGGAGCATCACAATGACTGTTTGCGGGGCGCGCGCGCAAATTTGTTGACAGGTGGCAATGCCATCACCGGGCATGGCAATATCGAGTAGTACAACGTCTGGTTTGAGGCAGAGGGTTTGCTCGAGGGCGTCAGTACCATTACTTACCTCAGCAATAACATCTGCATGGCAGGCTAGAGTGTGCCGCAACCCAATGCGAAACAGCGGGTGATCGTCGGCGATGAGTACGCGTGGGGTCGTACTAGGCTGGCGCGAAAGTGAAAGCCGCGTAACTGGGTTGGGCATAAAAGATACCTTTCTTAGATTTGAGTGTCAGTTCTTAGGTTTAGGTGTCAGTATTGTGCTGTCAGTATTGTGTTGTTAGTCGTAATTGTGTTGTTAGTCGTAGTGTTCAGTTGGATGTGTTTAGCCTCGAGCGAAATGGGTAGGCGCAACCCATCGGGGGCAACGGGTTAACGCCCTGGGCAAAAGAGAAGTTGTAATAGCGTTTCCACGAGTAACTGCCTGTGGCAGTTGCGCGTGCGACCTAGGGGAGTAAAAATCGACCCACTCAGTGTGGGAGAACCAATCCTGAAACTCCTACAAGTTATATGACCTTGAACAAGTCAAGGATGACTCAGGCACTATCCCAACAAACGCAAGTACAGTTGCGTTGAGTTCTAGCAAAAAGTGAGGCATAAACCCATTTGTCTGGCTGTGTAAACGTAATAGGATGCTATTTGTTCAGGTCTCATCGTGTTCAGGTCTCATCGTGTTCAGGTCTCATCGTTTGGGTTCCAATGTGTCTACAGTGTGCCCCGACAGTCCTGAACGTAGCCTGAACGCTTGCGCAAAAAGCCTGAACGCTAGCAGGTTAAGCTCGTTTGTAGTTGTCCTAGTGGCTATGTTTGATATTTCACCTGAGCTTCACTTAAAAGTAAATGCGTTACTGGAGTGATGGCAGGTGAGAGGCTTTGCGCGTGTGCTCAAGGATGCGTTTAGGTTGTCTGATGGCTGATAGCCTCGAGCATCACCCCACCCAGCCCATCATCCCCAGCACCTGCTCAACAAGTACAAGCCAATCAACATCAACGCCCTGCAACGGTGACAATATTCTGCAGCGTCAACGTCCTCAACGTATCTTCATGAGTACGTTCTACAGTGACTGTAATTATGGCAAGGTAATTACAAGACGCTCAAACCTCACAGGTATAACCTATGCACGTATGAACCATGCATGTATGAACCATGCACCTACAAACTATGCACCTACAAACTATGCACTTACAAATCATGTACGTAATTTGCACACGCAACCTAGGTTCATGAGCTATGTATGCAGATGCGTTTATGAAGTGGGTTCACTGTGTGCTAACCTTGCGCTTTATCTCCACAGTGATTACGTTTGTAAGACGCCCTAGAAACGTTAGAGACAGTAGGATAGAAACAACACAGCAAAGCTATTTAAGTTGTCATGTATTTTGTACGAGTGAAATTATTGGCAGTTCTATCAAAGTAACCACACATGAAATGAGACGATGCAGCTACGTACGTTAGGAACCTTGACGCTCGAGGGCAGCCGTTTTCGCCGCGTTAAGCCACTACTTCTTCTTGCTTATCTGGCCACCGAGGGCAGTAAACCCCGCCGCTACTTGGCAGAACTTTTTTGGCCAGATGCTAGCAGCGCCATGAACAGCTTATCTGTCGCACTTTCCCAATTGCGCCGTGCAGATATTTTGGTAGAAGCAGATGACGTGCGCGCTTGGACGGACATTCACTGTGATGCTAGTGCGCTTAAACAAGCTCTTTCTGAAGGTCAGCTCGAGGCCGCCCTAGACCTCTACCAAGGTGCCTTTTTAGAAGATGTTGACTTAGATTTGGGCGTTGAACTTGAAGAATGGCTTTACGACACGCGCGAAAGCCTCACAGCGCAAGTGCGTAGTGCAGCTCTGCTTAAAGCTGAACGAGACGCCTCCCAAGGACGTTTTAAGGAAGCCGCCCGAACCGCGCAGCAAGCTTTTGAACTACCTGGCGCCGACCCTGAACCCGAGTCGCTCATGCGCATTCACGCGCTTTTGGTTGCCGGCGATCATCCGCTAGCTGCCGAGGTATTTCGGGAAGCAGAAAGTTACGGCCTCGCGGTACGCCTTGCCTCAGATGACGCCCGCAGCAAGTTACAGCAAACCTTTATTGGGCGTGAACCTGAACGGCAACGGTTGCTTGCTTTAGCCGAAGGCGAGTGGGCGTGGTTGCGTGGGGGCACAGGTATGGGCAAAACGACCCTACTTAAAAGCCTCGAGGGACACTATCTGCTAGCGCGGTCGGGGTTGCCGTATGTGACGCTCGAGCCACTCTTGGGTGCAAGCTTAGAAGCTGGCGAAGAACGCATGCTCCGTACCCTCCTCAAACAACAAGGTATATTGCTCATTGACGACTGGGAACGGGTTGACGTTGAAAGCAAAAGTTTGCTCACCCGTTTGCGCGAGCTGCGCCCCAATTTGCGCGTGGTGATTGCCTCAACTCAAGCGCCAGAGATAGCCTGTGACGCACTCGTTGACCTTGCCCCACTGTCTGAAACTGAGCTAGTAGACTATCCAGAGGTATGGGATAAGACAGGCGGCCTGCCTTCGCTGGTAGGTGCGTATTTGCGCCAAGAACCCTTAGAAGCTGCCCTTGAAACGCGCTTAAGTATTTTAGAAGATGCTGCGGTGGATGTTTATTTATCTTTAGCTCTTTTGGACGTGCCGGATTTAACGCTAGTGCGTAGGGCCCTAACACTCGATGCTACGACGATGTCGGGTGTGCTCGAGCTACTTATTGCTGCTGGGCTTGTCTTACCGTCTGGTGCAGTAAATGCAAAGGGGGCTGCACTCGAGTTTCTCGACAGTCACCCGCACCGCTACGCGCCACTGGCGCTTAAGTTAGCTAGGGTGCTTGACCCGTTAGCCGCGTTTGTGTTTTACGAACGCACGCAAACCCTATGGGCAACGGGCGACTTACCTAAAATTGAAGCTAGCTATTTAGCGTGGGGTGAAGAACTTTTGCGACGCGGCGCGCCCCAGCGGGCGTTTGATATTTTGAAAGACGCGCCGCCATCTAAACCAGTTGTCTTACTGCGGGCACGAGCTCTGGAGCGTGCTGGCTTTTATCAAGAAGCATTACAAACCTTGCAACCTTTAGATGAGGAAGCGGACGTACTTGCCCTAAAAAGTACTGTTTTGTGGCGCTTGGGTCAGCCCGAGCAAGCTGCCAAAGCTGCTGAACGAGCGTTGGATGGAGATATTCCAGTACGTGCTGAGGCGCTCAATACACTGGGTTCACTGCACTTTGCAGAAGGTGCCTATGATGATGCCATAGGCCAGTTCCGTCGGGCAGCTACCCTTTGGCGTGCTCTAGGCAATGATGTACGCTTTGTGGGTGCGCTAATTAACATAGCTATTTCACAAACATTGCTCAAGGGTAGTAATCACAATATAGAAACTGTTTTTACGGAAGCGCTGCAAGCTTCAGGTGATAATCCCTTGTTAAAGGCATTAGTTCTTCTAAATATTGGCTGGATGACTTATGAAAAGGAAAATGATCTAACCAAGGCAGAAAAACTTTTGGAGGAATCAGCTCACTTAGCTAGTGAAGCAGGTGCAACTGATATTGCCTCTCAAGCATGGAACAATCTTGGAGCAATACTTCATAAAGAGGGTGAGCTTGCCAGAGCAAACCAAGTATATGAAAATGCACTTACGTATGCCCAGCAAACTGGTGAAAGGTATCTCATTGGCTTAATTCTGGCTAATCTCGCTGAACTTACTGAGGATCGTGATGCTTGGGAGGAAGCACTGGCGTTGCTCGAGGCATCAGGTCACGAAGGTGAAGCAGCCATGTACCGCAAAGAACTCCCGGAAAATCATCCGTTCAGGCTCCGTTCATAGTAGCTAGGTTACGCTCCCACCATGCCACGTAGCGCCCTTGCCCTTATGGATGATATCTGGATCGAGGTAAAAGATGAACCAATGCCGCCAGTCACGGCACAAAAACCACCTCAAGTTACTCGTGCTCACTATCAGCCTCCTCGGGTTTATTGGTTGCGATTCGTCACCCCCCATACCCGCGGACCCTGGTTTCACGCTGAACTACCCGCGCGCAGCTCGCGGCGAAACCCTCACAGCTAGCCTGCAAAATCTAGATGGTTTAAGTGTCAGTATTGATGTTGCAGGTGTGTCTGCACCTATTGTTAGCCGCACACCTGACCAAGTTAGTTTTCAACTACCTACAGCTAGCCCAGCCGGGGTGCAACCCTTACGTATTGCCCAAGGTTCACGCATTGCTGAAGGGCAAGTGACGGTATTTGGAGATGTCGTACCAGATAAAGTCACGGTGCTTGTACAAGCAGGCACAACTCGAGCGCAGCTAGATGCTTTGGCAACCGCCCAAGGGTTTCAACTAGAGCAATTCCGTACCCTAGGTGGTGCTGGTCTGTGCAGTGCCAATATTGCTGAATTAGATATTGCAGGTACTCCCTTTGTAGAAGCCCTTGCTACTCTTGAAGCTGATGATGTCATCCTCAATGCTGATCCACGTGGTCGTTTGAGGTTTGACTCTATGTCTTCTGCATTAACTACAGGGCATTTGGCAAGTGCCGATGTATTCGACGAACATGCCCGTGGTATCACTGGACAAGGTGTTACCATTGCTGTTTTAGACACTGGAGTTAGTCCGCACCCAGAACTAGCTGGGCGCATCTTACCGGGACTTGATCTCGTCAACGGCGACGACGACCCAACAGACGACTTTGATGACCCTGCGACGGCGTTTAACGGCGACGGTCACGGGACAGCGGTGGCGGTGCTGGCAGCAGGTAGCAATTTAGGCATTGCGCCAGAAGCATCTATTTTACCCATCAAAGTCTGTGATGAAACGGGTGCGTGTAGCAGTAGTGATGTCGCTGTAGGGATGTGTGCAGCGCTTAACCAAGCGCCGCCCGAGTCCTTAGTGATTAACCTGAGTTTGGGCGGGGATACACCTGTCACATTGTTAGAAGAACTCATCAATTACGCTACCAGCGAAGGTGCAGTGGTAGCTGCTGCTGCCGGCAATAAGGGCCTAGAGGGTTCCCCGCAACACTATCCGGCTGCGTTTGACCAACCTGCTGTAGTTGCGGTGGCAGCGCTTGAAACAAATCCACCACGTTGCGTCAGCTTTGATGAGTTAACACCAACTACACGCTTTACCGTTGGAGATACGTTCAGCGAATCGGGTATTGATGTAACTGTTGCTAGTTTTATCTTGGAAGGTGAACCACCACTAGCTGATCCACCGTTTGTAGATGGTACGGCGGTAGTTGAGGCTGGTAACGTGGGCTCAGCTGACGGTGCTGGTACATCGTTAGTACTTGATCGGGTGAACCTCGAGCTAGACTTCGGCGAACCTGTCTCTGGCGTGCGGCTTAGTATCGCGGACTATACTCCTAACCTGAACTTAGAAGTCAACGGGGAATTTAAAAATCATACAGATAGCTTACGGGAACTGGCTGGACAAGACC
>CAZMCW010000007.1:0-15461 GCA_964564405.1 uncultured bacterium | reverse complement strand
CTAGGCGGCGTACAACTGGATGTCCTTGACGAACCCGGCGGGCAGAGTTTGCTGCTAGTAGGCAACTTGCGCAGGCTTAGTATCGGTCTTCGGTCTGGGCGCGTTGACAACCTATGTGAGCAAGCAGGTGCGGGGTCCGACTGGCAAACCGCTGACTTTAGTACACGTGGTACCTACGTAGATGTAGCTGCTCCCGGTGCTGGTGTAACCTCGGGAACACCGCAAGGCGGCACACTTAACTTTGAAGGGACATCTTTTGCGACGCCACAGGTTGCGGGTGCGTTGGCTTTGTGGCGACAGGTAAATCCACAACTTGCCAGTGACGCGCTTGCTAGCCAACTTACAGCGCAAGCTGCTGAGTTACTTGCTGACCGTGATGAGGTGGGGGCAGGGCGTTTGGTGGTCGACCTCGAGCCCTAAAGCCTCGAGCCCTAAAGCATTGACACAGCAGTATCACAAACGGTCTAAACTAAAGAACATGATTTGGACACAACAACACGACAACCTCGAGTCTCCTAGGTGTGGCTCGAGGTTCCTCTTTACCCTGTCGAAGCGAGGAAGATAACCTTGCCCCTTGTTCATAAAGTTGCGTTGCCTTTAGGCGATGCCATCATCACACTTGACCGGCAGGGTTTGGCGTTGGACACACGCGGCGGCTTTGAGGCACGCTGGGCAACAGAAGTGGGTGACGCAGATACAGCATCAACCGAGACCCTAGAAAGTTACCGCGCGATTATTAAGGTTCACATGAAAGAGGTTTACGTTGCACTGCGCCAGCGGGAACCGTCCACCATCAGCCTCAATCTGGCCAGTCATCAACTTATTGACGATGTAGTTGGTTGGTCGAAGTTAAATGCAGGCAGTCGCCCTTAATCCGCCGTCATTAGTCGAGGTCTTTAACTTAATGCAGCATTAGTTGGATACGGTATTAGTTTGGTGTACGGTCAGCGTCATCAATGTTGACATCCACATAGTCAACCGGTTGATCTTGTAAGGGCTCTGGAATCACAAAACGCTCGGGGTGTTCGTCTATAAACTGTTGCCAGTGGGATGCATCTTTAGGGTGCTGGTTGGTTTCGCACCACATCCAAAATGAGGCGTAGTGTGGGCGCGCATGAATAAGCTCGCGGCGGAAAATGTCGGCACTCACGCCGCCGCGTGTTGTATAGCCAGTTTCGTCATAAGCAGCTAGCGCGGCAGTGTGGTCGTAATTGACCGCATGAAACGTCACCTGCCAACGCTGAGCTGTTCCGGCAAGGTCATCTGGCTCAGGAAGTAAGGTAAGCCGCAGGTACTGCGCGCGCGTATCGCGGTTAAACGGCGCACCGACCGCACCTGTGTTCAAAATGCGCTTGTGCCCCCACTTGCGTGACATAGGCACGTGCGTGTGCGAGCCAATGAGCACATCTGCTGGGTGCATCTGCAAAATTTCGCTGATGCTTTCATCGCTTAAACGGCGGTTATAGCCTTCGCGGTAATGGCGCGGACTGCCGTGGGAAATAAGCAGCGTGGGTGCATCTGGCACATCCACTTCATGTGTCATGGGTAAGTTACGTAGTGTCTCGAGCCAGCCTGCTTCAGCGAGTTGGCTAGCGTTTTCGGCGGTGGTGTCCCAAAAGTCATCGGTAAACCAGTCTGCCGGCAAATCTTCATCTTGCTCAACCCATTTGCGCATGAGGTCGTCGTGATTGCCGAGTACCAAGTGCGTGGTATGTGTACTAGCCAGGTCAGCTAAACAGGCCATAACCTCGAGGCTATTGGGGCCCCTATTCACCATATCGCCATTGACAATAATCTCATCGGGTTGCCACGGCAGAACATCAGCCAGAACAGCCTCGAGCGCTTGAATATTGCCATGAATATCAGCTAAAATAGCCAGTTTCACAATGGACGCACTTTATCATGTAAACGCTGAGATGCCATTTTCCGCCTCATAAATGCAGACTTACGCACGCTGCTCGAGTTCGTACAACACCCGGTGTTTGATGGCGTCCCCAAAAACGGCCAGCCCAGCGTTTAAGACAATCAGGCTCACCGTTCCCCAGACAAACCAAACGAGGCTACTTGCGCCTGTCGTCTTCAGTTCAATGCTGTGACCTAGCAAGCTCGCACCAAAGCCTACGAGAGTGAGTCCTAAAGGTGAAAAAATACGCCATGTTTGTAAGTGATTCATAAGCTGATTGTACGAGCTTGGCGTTGCACTGTGTTAGTAAGATGTCATGTCAGTAAGATGATGTCTCTGAATATATGGGCACGCAACATGTATATGTGGAGATGTTGACCAGCAGGTAATGCTCGAGATTTCACATTTTCAAACTACATCTACGTCAACTGAATAAGTTTTTGCCGTTCAACACGCAAACCTAGCGCCTACAATAATCTTTGTGACCCTTTTCACTCCTTGTCTACTAACCCAGATTCTTCACTCAAAAAGCACTTTAAGGTGAGCTATTCTGCGAACCAGAAGCTAGCGGACACAGCACATGAGGGCTCGGCTAGCTCGGAACTCTAGGTTCTAGATTTTGGAGGACGCTTTGTGAAACACTATCGGCGAAGCTTTAGCTTGCTTCTTTTGCTGCTCATAATACTAGCAGGTTGCTCGCAACGCTCACCTATTGATGATGGTAAACGGGTAGATATCCCCACCTCTGGAGGTACGGTCACTATTGACGGGCCTCAAGGACAAGCCTCATTTTTCTTCCCACCGGGTGTGCTTACTGAAGACACAACTATTGATGCAGGGATTTTCACTGACTCCTTGCCCCCACCTTCAAGTGGCATCGTTCTTATTGATCCGTCATACTTTATTGGACCACGCTGCTTAGTACAAGGTCAGCGCATTGTACCAGGTGGTGAGGTTACGATCTCACTGCCATATACGGATGCTGCCGTGCCTAGCGGGTTCCTGGAAAGTAATTTGACTATCATGTATTTTGACAAGCTCAACGAAAATTGGATAGAAGTAGATAGTACTGTTAATCAAACTATCAATGTTGTTCAAGGTAGTTTTGGCGAGATGTGCGTTTTTGCTGTAGGTGCACGCCCAGATACAGGCGATTCGTTCAACATTGACTTTAATGCAGTACCAACAACTATTGCTGAGGGTAACACTTCCGAGCTGAGCTGGGAAGTCAACAGCTTAACCGGACGTAACATTCAAACCATTACCTTGATCGAAGGTCGCAATGGTGACGGTGACGTCATTGAAGTCTTTGACGATCTGGACAGCCCATCTGTAACAGGTAGTTTTGACGTGACTTTGGAAGAAACCACTGAATTTACACTCCGTGTTACCGATGGCAATGTCACCCAAACCGAACGGGTAACGGTCAACGTACTTCCAACCATTATTGCAGAGCCTATTGGTCCCAGCGTATTCCGCTTTCCTGTACCAAGTATTGCTGAACCTGAAACCTTTAGCTTTGAAATCAACGAAGGCACACTGAACTACAGCTTGCGAGTGGAATCGCCTGAAATCGTCAATATTGTCAATGAAGACGATTTAACAGGTACAGTCAATGTTGGTGAAATCAAAGACATTGAGTTTGAAGTAACCTGCCGTGAGCCAGTTGATGAAACTATTGACATTTTCTCAACAACCTTTGGCGTTGTAGGTAGCTTTAGAGTCATCTGCTTCGTACCGCCAGGTACACTGCGTATTACAGCAGACTTCGGTAATGCTACTGCACCAGTTAATGCCAGTGCTGTTGTTCAGGGTAGTGATAATGATACTAATGAAATCGTCAACCTAAGTTCAGGTGTACCTGTAGAGCTTGAGCTTCCTTCTGGTAACTACACTATTACCTTCCCAGACGCAACCGATGCCAATGGTGTAACTTACTCACCAACCTCAACACAACAAACAGCCTTTATTCCACCCGATGCAACTGCTAATATCGCAGTCTCGTACTTTGAATCTATTACACCTTAACTTCAAGCGCTAACCTAAGCTTCTCGCTAAAAAGCAACTCATCAGATTCGTCTGGTGGGTTGCTCTTTGTTGTTAGACAAATGTTGGTAGACTAAAGCGTGCCTGTGCTAAGCCAACATCCACTTCTGTTTATCTTTTTAGACGGTGTTGGCTTGGGGAGTGATGATCCACTTGAAAATCCTTTTGTAAACGCGCAAACACCTACTTTAGATTATCTTTTGGGTGGGCCGCTCACAGACTCACGCAAGCCTTTTCTTAAAGTAGTGAACGAGGATAATGATAATAGTGCGCCTGTGCTGTTCAAAGCTTTAGATGCCCATTTGGACATACCTGGCTTGCCGCAGTCAGCCACCGGGCAGACGGCGCTGTTAACGGGGCGCAACGCAGCAGAGCTTATGGGGCGGCATTATGGACCGTATCCGGGACCTACGCTTAAGGGGTTGCTCGAGCAAAACACCCTTTTCCATGAGTTGACGCGCAGCGGACTTGCTTGCGCACTAGCTAACGTGTATCCGCCACAGTTTTACAATCGGGTCAAAGTAAATGCGATTGTTTACGCTGCCCAGCAAGCTGGCGTGCGCTTACGTGGTTTGGAAGATTATCAGCAAAAACGTGCTACAAGTGCTGACCTAGACGGACAATACTTAGCGCAACATCAAGGTGGCACTACAACTCAGCCGCATGTGATGGGGGCTTGGTTAGCAGCCTTGGCAGCCGAGCACAGTTTCACCATGTTCGACTTTTGGCTTAGCGACACTGCTGGGCACCGCTGGTCATTTGCTGAAGCAAGTAACCTTATAAGTAAGTTGGATGCGTTTTTAGGCGGTGTGTTGGTAGCAAGACCGCCGCAGCTTACTGTGCTCGTTACGTCTGATCATGGCAACCTCGAGGACAAAACGCGCAAAAGCCACAGCCACGCTGCTGTGCCACTCATTGTTATTGGCCCTGCTGCCCAAACATTTACAAATGCTGAGTCACTACTTGATGTTGCGCCTGCTGTGCGTCAGTGGTTAGAGACAACCTAAAATCGAATCAAGTTTAGATGTGACGTTTAAATATTGGGAGGTTTGCGTGGCAAGACAAACGCAAACTCGCTACCTTGTGTGTGGTCACTTTCAAACCACACCCGCCCGCCGTGTAATTCTGCAAACTGCTTGGTCAAGTACAACCCAATGCCAGTACCTTCATGCTGCCGTGTGAGCGAACCGTCAAGTTGCCAAAAAGGCTCAAACACATGGTGATGATGTTCTTTGGGAATGCCCGGACCTTGGTCGCCAATACGTACCAAGACTTCATCAAGTGAATCTTGAATACAAGACGTGATGACACTACCCTGGGGTGAAAATTTAATGGCATTATCTAAGTAGTTGTAGATCATCTGTTTGACTTTAATGGCATCTGCCACAATAGGCTGGAGGGTGGTATCTGCTTCGAGTTGAAACGATAACCCGCGTTTGTGGAACTGTTCTTTAAGTACGTCAACAGTAGCGTTAAGCGCATCTTGAAGGTCAACGACCCCTAGGGTAAGCGTCATGTCATTCACGCGAATATCAGCAAGTTCCAAGATGGTTTCGACCAATTTAGTTAAGTGCTTACCTGATTGGTGAACGTCGGCAAGATAGAGTTTTTGTTGTTCGCTTAAAGGGTCTGTTGTATCACTTAACAGCAGTTCACTAAACCCATTAATAGCAGTTAAAGGAGTGCGAAGTTCATGCGAGATAGTTGCCAAAAAATTATACTTCATGCGGTTAGCTAGCTCGAGTTGCACCTTGTACAGTTCAATCTCACGGGTGCGCGCTTGAACCTTGGCCTCGAGCTGACTATTGCTAGTGCGCAGCGCACGTTGTAACACACGCGTTTGCAAAAGATTTTGAATGCGCAACATAACTTCAGTAGCGTCAAAAGGTTTGTGGATAAAGTCATGTGCACCTAAGCGTAAAGCGTCCCCTTTGGCAGCGTCACTATTGTCTGCAGTTAAAATAACGCGGGGCACGTAATCATTGCTAGGAATAACTTGGTTGAGTTGCGTAAGCACATCAATGCCGCTCAGCTCAGGCATAAGTAGGTCAAGCAGCACTAAATCAGGGTGATGACGTTCATAAAGTGATACCACCTCAGTAGGACGCGTAGTGCTCATAATGTTGCTATAACCAGCGTCTGTAAGCAGTAGCTCGAGAACCTCAATGTTGGTTGGCTTATCGTCAACAATAAAGATAAGTGCATCGCTAATTGAAGGATCAGATGGAGTTAGCACTGTATCGTCATCAATCATTGTTAATATCCACAGTAGTTAGCAGCGTTGCTTAGTGCTACATATCAGTGTACAAGACCTTGAAACTACAAGCTGTGTTTAAGCATAAATTGCGCGTCAATGGTTAGGTGCCTATACAAGGAGTGTTGTGCCAAAGTGATTTTTGTGGGGCAAAACGCGCCCTGCAAAACGCGCGTGTTCACGAAGTGCAGCCTAGCGAGAGCATACCCTTAGACGATGATGACATTATTCCTTCGATTTGGTATGAGATGTTGAAGTTGGTCTCATATAGGCGGTAGTCAATTACTAGCAGACAGTTAATTATGCCACAAACGTATCTGAGGGTTTTGATCGCTGGGTGAGGATCGTTAAGCTAATATCGTTAAATTAGCATCTTTGGGCTATTAGGATTTGGGCTATTAGGATAAGGTTGACCTCATTCTGTTACAGATAGCGTTTCCATGAGTAACTGCCTGTGGCAGTTGCGCGGGCGACCTAGGGGAGTAGAAATTGACCCATCTAGTGTGGGGGAACCAATCCTGGAACTGCTAAAACACTTGAAATTGCTGTTGAGCTACCACAAAATTACACCATCTAAAAATTGGCTATTTTACCGTTTCGTCTCTAGCGTTTTTTCTCTATCGTTTCTTTACCAGAAAGTTGAGGCATAGAAGATATAGACTGAGGTACGGCAGACGTGCTAGCAGCTTTACTAAAGCTAACCTCAGGCGGATTATATGCTATGGCTGTGTTATCGAGCTTGTGTTGGTAAGGAGCTTGACCCTGCAAACTCTGTTCCAATAACGTTTGTGCGTCAGCAGCAGCTAGGGGTTGAGCAATAAAATAACCTTGCAAAAAGTCGCATCCTAGGTCACGCAATGCTAGGTACTGTTCAATGGTTTCAACACCTTCAGCGACAACTGCCATCTGCAAACTGTGAGCAATTTGTAAAATGGTTTTGACAAGTTCGTAGCCTTCATAACCGTGGAACATATTTTGAACAAACGAACGGTCAATTTTAAGGGCGTTGGCATTGAGCGTTTGCAAATAACTTAGTGAAGAATAACCAGTTCCAAAATCGTCAATATAAAGTTGCACACCCAACTTACGTAACTGCTTTAGTTGAGAAAGTACCCACTCGCTATCTTGTAAAAGTACACTTTCAATAAACTCAACATTAATGCTCTGTGGTGCAATATGCAAATTGCTAATAACCTTATGAAGATAACCCTGGAGGTCACCATGAGCAAGTTGCTGTGCCGTCATATTGACATTTAAATGTATACCTAAGGTTGGAAATTGCCTTTGCCAATCACAAAGTTGCACGCAAGCTTGCTGCAATACCCAACGGTCAATATCAACAATGAGGCCGGTTTCTTCAGCATAGGGAATAAACTCACCTGGTGAAACAACACCGTACTTGCCATGATGCCAACGCACAAGGGCTTCAAAACCTGTGAGCGCGCCTGTGGCAGCATTAACAATGGGTTGATACATAAGACGAAATTCGTTGCGCTCAGCTGCATAGCGTAAATGGGTCTCGAGCTGTAACAACATGAGGGTGCGCTCTAAAAGTTCTTGTGTAAATAGCTCGTATTGTCCTCTACCAGTAGCTTTGGCTTGATGCATTGCAAGTTCAGCGTTGCGTAAGCAGGCTTCAGCACCATCTTTAAAATGCTCAGCTGCTACAACACCCAAGCTCACAGATACATAAAGACGGTTGCCAGCAATTTCAAAGGGGGCAACAAAAGCTTCTTGTAGTTTGCTGACAACATGCTGAATATTGTTTGAACTAGGTTCTTGAATGAGCAATACAAATTCATCAGCATGTAAGCGGGCAACGCTATCACTAGTTGCTAAAATGCTGCTAAAACGCTCAGCAATCGCCACCAGAAGGTCATTACCTGCGCTGTAGCCTAGGCTGTCGTTAACAATTTTGAAGCGATCAAAGTCAGCAAACACCACCACACAATTTTGCTGCAGACCCTGTTTAAAACGGCTGATAGCTTGCTCGAGGCGGTCAATAAACAGTGCTCTGTTAGGGAGGTCGGTAAGAGGGTCATGAAAAGCGTCGTGTTGTACCTTGTCGTACATCTGTTTGAGTTTGGCAGTGCGTTCAGCAACTTTAACTTCTAAAGATTGATTGAGGCTCACAAGTTGCAAGTGCATAGCCCGCATCTCGAGCAAGTTCCGGGTGCGCAATAGAACGTCTTGAACATCAAAAGGTTTAGTAATGAAGTCGTTGGCACCAAGTGATAATGCTTCGTACTTTGAGCGGGGACTGGTATCTGCAGTGAGCACAATAACTGGGCGGTAAGCTTTTTCATGAACAGGTTCAGCATAAGGTGGCGCTTGTAAATCTGGCCCCAAGGGTGTCATAGATAATGATGTCGACTGGGATACTGTGGGTGGCGTTGCCACAGGTGTTGTAGGTGCAGGAGGTGTTGCTGTATGTGTGTAAGACGCAAATGTATGTGGCAATTGAGCGTCAACATCTGTGGCTTCATGAACTAGCTGATTGTCGGGCTGATAACTTTGCTCGTGGTTAAAACGGTTTCCTGAAGAGACTACAGACGGTCCAACAAAGGTTGTACGCCGAGCAATTTGTAACTGCCTCAAAATGTCAAGCCCATTGATATAAGGCATTAATAAATCAAGTAGCAAAAGGTCAAACGTTTCGTGTTGGTAACGTGCTAAGCCTTGGCGCGAGTCGGTTTCAACATACACGTTGTCGTAGCCAGCGTCTTTCAAGATTTGAGCGAGAATCTCAACATTGACCTCTTGATCGTCAATTATCAAGATCTTCGCGTTTTGCATAAAACTCTCCTAGGTATGTACCGTGTGAAGTTATGTGGTAAGTGATGGCAAAAAGCACGGACTTAAACCTACAACTTAAAGCCTAAAGCATTACTAAAGTGCTGATTTGGCATGTGGTTTCGTAGAAGTAGTTGGGTGAACGGTAGCCAAAGTAGTTGTTGAAACGCATTGTCAAGGCATACCCAAGTTGATTAAGAGAAGCTAGTTGAGATGTCAAAACTAGTTGACGATGATTTGCGCAGGGGACATCTTAAATTATAGAACAGGCGTATCTATAGATATTGAAAGATGCGCCTCCTAGGTACACTGGTATATTCATTCTCAAAAGCGTAATTCCTATTTGCATGATTGCTGTTAATGATTAAGACGTTGATCCCAAACAGTTGATGCTAAACCGATAACACTAAGACAAAGTTTTAAATCTCAAAAGTGTAGTGCTGTTAAGCTAGGCAGTGTTCTTTAGTCAAAAGTAGCGCAGATAGCCAGTACATCAACCTATAACTACATTGTAGTACGCCATTGAACGTTGATTAAACCGGCGTGGACACATTTTAATACCCTTTCCGGTTATTTTGGTAACAAAGTAACCCGAGCGGCTCCGAGCGTTGCGCGAGACAACTCGCGAGCAGAAACAGATACCAAGTCCAACTAGAACGTAATGAACTCCGCAGGAGTTTATGATGTGTTTTGTCGGACTTGGTATAACTGTCCCTAATTTTAAGTGAGACATCTGGCGACCTCTGTTTCTAACTAAAAGCAAGTGCTGGTGTGAACTCGAGGTTATTTTACAAAACTCTTGTCATGAAGCCTTGGAAATATAGTGTCAGTGTCTTAAAGGCTAACTAAAAAAAATATTGCGCAACTACGTTGGAGTTAAATAAATTCACCAACATGTTGATAGGTTATGACACTTTTAGACACATTTCTTTAAAGTTATCTTGATAGTGGCATTAGCCAATAGTACGCAACTACCGATATCCATACTAATACCCAACCTAACATTAGATGTCAACATTACACGTCATAGTCCAAATCACCGGCAAATACAGGTAGGTTGTGCCTCACGCTAGGAACAGACACGCTTTAAAGACTAGCTTGCTTCACCCCAACACACATCAATACTATAGCGTTAGCCGTAAGTATGGCGCTAGCGCCATACTTACCGAGCTAGGCGAGTACCAATAGACCCGCTCCGTTGACAGCTCAATGTTTATGCATATCGCTATAATTGTCATATTTATTGAGAAGCGTTAGGACCAAGTCCTAAAAACCATTGATTACTTGATTTGCTTTTACCAAGGCGCACAAGCCCTTTTTTCTGAGCGGCACTGACCTTGCTGCGAAAATCGTTACCAGCACTGAATCCGTGGCGAGTTTTGAGTTCTTGTATAAGGTTGTTGAGCGGTTGAGGACGGCCTGTTTCGTGTAAGATAGTGAGTAACCAGTCAATCTCTTGAGCAATACCGCTACTGGTAGATGTCGTTGCGCCAGACTGAGTTTGTGCCGCCTGAGCTGGGTTAGGTTGAGCTGGATTAGGTTGAGCTGGGGTGGTCCTGGGTATAGCCGGTACAGCATTGCTCGACAGAGGCTTGGGCGCACCTGACGGCAACCTGGCAACAAGTGTCTGTCCTTCTTGGGTAAGACTAACGCGACCAGCGCGTTCCATTTGTGTCATAAAATCTTGAAATGACAGTTCAAAGCTACTCGGGTTAAAGTTGTAAAGGTGCAACATAACGTGCTCGAGGTTGGCCAGTGATAGCCCTTTGCTTTTGGCTTGTTTAAGCAATTCTTCAGCCCAACCAAAAGCATCTTCTAAACCTGCGCGGTCAATGTTTGGGGGCAAGTTGTCTTCTGCTGACTGAAGTAGACCGCCAATGTCTCGGTCATAGTAAAGTGTTTCGTCGGCAACGTCACTTAATGCGTTGGCACTGGTATCACTAACTTGTACTACAATTACACGGCGGCGGTTGCGCTTAACGACGTTGGCAACATGAACAAGGTCTTCACTGTTACTGAGCAGTACAAATACAGTGAGTTCACCACGTGTGTGGCAAAGATCAACTGCTTCAGCGGAAAGGCGTATATTGGCGCTGCTATTGTTGTGCTCATCGTCGGGCATATCTACGTGGATGGCTTCAATACCGTGTTTGTGAAGCGATAAACCGTCAGCTTGGAAGAGGTTACTTGTCCAGTCGGCATAGGCTCTAGAGACAATACGCGGTCCGTAACGCTCGAGTGCAGCGAGAATCTTATCTATATCGGGAGTCGTGTTGTAAGTATCCTCGAGCTTGTGTTTAAAGTTAGCCCAATCAACAAAAACGGCAACACCACCCCTAGCCATAAATAGCCTCAGCTAGCACGGTAATTTGCACAATAGGTGCTAATACCACAGGTGTTAATACTACCGTCAATATTACAAAGTCTTCTAGCAGCCTTCCACTCATAAAACTTACTATAACAGCTTGAACCTGTGGGAACGCTGAAATGATCACCCTCTGGCTAAATTTTGCCTAAGCTTTTGGTGGTAGTCGGCATCACAAACGAGTGTGAGCACAAAAATCCCAACTCACGCACAAATATCTACAAAGGTGACTCAAGTTAAATTAAGGTGACTCAAGTTAAATTGACGTCAACCTTAGGGCGACAACTTGTTAACATGTCTTTAACTAAAAAAGCTGCTTGAAAGCAAACAATAAAGGCATCTTGGCAACACATGCAAAACTTGACACAGTGCTGACATGTAACCTTTATGAATGCAGTAAACTGCTCGAGCAAGGCGTTAACGCATTAAAGTTCTGTCAAAACTGGCTGAGTTTGTAAGGTGACAACCTCACAGAGTTAGTTAGGCAAATCAAAGCGACAAGCGTGTGCTAAATAGTCCCCATTTTTGCGCAGTGTCACGTTGTGTAATGCTCTATAGGAATGTCGTCACAAGGCTAGTACAGTTGAGAAACTACCTGTAAACGTATTCTTAAACTACACGTGACAGCAAGATGGGCTGCTGTTTAAACAGTCTGGTAACACCCGCTCAAAGGAGGAGAATTATGCGTAAGCAACACTGGTTAACCGTACTCGTTATAGGTGCAACGCTGTTAGCAAGTTGTGCGCCGTCATCAACTGGTGATAGTGATGAAACCATGATGGTGGACATGCAAGCTGACAATGACGCCCTGCGTGAAGAACTTATGTTGGTGCGTGATGAGTTGACGGCAAGTCAAGCTGAATTAGCAACAACCCAAGCAGACCTTGAAACTTCGGAAAGCCGAGTTGAGCAGCTTACAAGTGCACGTTTGTACCTACGCGAACAAGTTGTGGATGCTAGAGAAGAAGCTGAAGGCTCAGCAGCTATGGTTGAGCAACTTAGTGCTGCTCGCGACTACTTGCGTGGTGAGTTAGTTGAGGCTCGCGCTGCTCGCGACGCACTTGCTGAAGAGATAGCTGTTTTAGAAAGCAGCCTAACTGCTGAGCTTGTGCAAGCTCGTGACGAGCTTGCTGCTTTACAAGTAGACAACGCGGCCCTGACAACTGAACTCAACAGCTTACGCGCAAGTGAAACAACGTTGCGTGGACAAGTAAGTTCACTTGAGGCAGAAGTTAGTGGCCTTCGTGCTGAGTTAGCAACTGCCAATGGTAGTGTCGTTTTGCAAAACGAAGCGCTGAGCTTGCGCAGTGATAACAGCCGTTTAAGTAGTGAGCTAGCGCGTACCAGTGTACTTGTCACCCGCAGTGAAGAGCGTTTGGTTGCCATCAACGAAGAAAACGCACGTTTGCGCCGGGACATCATCCAAGTACAACAAGCGGCTCAAGTACAGTTAGAACAGTTGGTTGCCTTACAAGGTGAGTACGATGCACTCGTTACCCAGTGTGAGCACCCAGAACCTATGATGACACCCCCAGCACCAGCACCTATGGCACCAGCACCTATGGCACCCACACCTCGTCCAGCTGTGCCAAGTAGTGAAAAATAAGTTAAATTTGCCGACATAAAGTATGTGTAAAACCCTCACCTCGAGCATGCTCGAGGTGAGGGTTTTCAGTGTTAAGGTCACTCGCCAACATGTTTAACCTATAGCAGTTCCAAGATTGGTTCCCCCACACTGAGTGGGTCAATTTCTACTCCCCTAGGTCGCACGCGCGATTGCCTGTAGCAGTTACTTGTGGAAACGCTATATCAAGTAGCTTTAAGTTTTAATAGATGATGTTGTGTTCTGTGTAATGAACCCAAAAAGTGTCAGAAGTAACGTCACAGATAAAAAACTTGTAAAAGGTCAACCAACTTCCAAGATTTTCTATTCTAGACGAGCTGGATGAGATGATTTCGACCTGTTTTGCAGATGATTACTACATCTTGACAAGGTCCGCCAAGATGAAATTCAAGTGTTTGTGTGATGGTAGTTAAGTTACTTATATTTGCAAGGTACAGCATATTGGATAAGGTACAGCATATTGGATTTTGTGTATCTCCGGTTCTTACCTGCACTTACTATATTGTCCTACTTGGGGTGATTCACCAAGCTAGGGGCACTATTACTTGATGAACGTTTCACAATATCCATAAATGCTACGACAACCATATGAGGTGCTGTTAACGCGCTGATAAGAACTAGATACATAGCGACAAATCCCTCGAGCGATGTAACATTTGCTGCGCGCCAGCGGTACAACCCAAACAGAAGTCCTAGCGCAATTAAGGTGATAGGAAGTATATCGCGGGTAAGTCGAAAAAGGGGTTGCTGCCAGCGATTTTGGCTGACCGCACGGGCATCTTGCGGGCTTAAGATCAATAAGCGCCCTAAATGTCTCAGTGAGTGCCATGCGATGAAATACAAACCCACACTGAAGTAAGCAGGCGTGTACAAAAAAAACAAAACAAGTACAACAAGCTCGAGGTTTTCCGCTAGCAGAACGTCCAAGTTAGGTGAAACATGCAAGCTAATTCCTATGTAAAGCAGTAAACCAATAACTAATATACCGGTTAATAAATTGGTAATGATTGATGTAGTAAGTATTACATTTTCGGGTTGTACAGCTAGACCTAAGGCAGCTTGTCGGTACAAACTTTCGGCAGTTTCTGGAAATGCCAAAATAGGTATGACAATGGGCAAGCAACCGCGTACAAGCAACGCAACTACGCGCGTCCAAAGCTGTCCGTAAGAGCGATTAAAAAAGATTTCCATATGCCGCAAGTCACCGTGACCCCAGTGCAATACGGTAAAGACAAGAAAACCTGTGAACGCGCTGAGCGGCACGTACAACCAAAGCCCAAAGTAAAGCCCAGCAACGAGCACATACGCGAGTAAGTAAACCCCTAGCGGCACAAGTCTGTGTCCCCAAGCAAGCCCAAGGCGAGCCGGCACTAGGTGATCAAGTGCGCCATGGGGCAACCCTAAGATGATAACGCCAAGCAGCAACGGGTAGAGCGCATAACGCTCAACTGCACTGGGGTTAAGCCAACTTGCTAGGAGAGTAATAAGCAGCAACGACCAAGGGGGTATAGACAACCACGGCGATAAGCGGGCTCGAGCCTTTTTGTTGACGTCGTGGTCTACACGTGTTGATGAAGCCTCTGCCAAATTAGTTGGCGCTGGCGGTGTCACTGAGGAAAAGCTTGCGTGACGCTCGAGCCCAGCAGCGTACAACTAGCCCGCTCATACGGATACACAACAAAATAAATCTGAGTCATAACGGTAAAACTAAATGATCTTCTCGGAGCGTAAAAGCCAAAACAACGAAACCCAAAACGCAATAAATGCGCCCGCTAAAACAAAGACATTGCGCTCACTGCCACTGTACATCTCATTGATGGCAACGATGGCTGCAGCAAGTGTTGTTAAAAATAACAGCAGGGTATTCCAGCGACCTGTTGACAAAATGGCATCCTCCTGGAGGTTCAGTATGTATACATCAATCTTTACAGTTAATTATGGTCATGATGCCAAGTACAACACTGTAACCCTCACTTGATGTACAGGTGGTTATGTCAATAAGATTCTCTGGGATTGAGATTCTCTGGGATTGAGATTCTCTGGGATTGAGATTTTCTGTGATTAAGATTCTTCAGATGTTCTGCGCAATACTAAATTGACTCGAGGATGTCATAATCTGAACCGTCTAAGGGTACACGCTCACGCGTTTTTCGCATGGCATGTTGTGCCATGCGAAAAGCACTTTATAGCGATATGCGTAAACATTGGGCTGTAAACGAAGCGGGTCTATTGGTACTCGCCTAGCTCCATACTTACGGCTAACGCTATAGTATTAGCGTTTCCACGAGTAACTGCCACAGGCAGTTGCGCGTGCGACCTAGGGGAGTAGAAAGCGATCCACTTAATGTGGGGGAACTAATCTTGGAACTGCTATACAATAAGCTCAAAACGTGTCAACAACGACGTCACAGATAAAGAAACTTACAAAGAACTGATAGAATCTCGATGTTGTCCATCCTAGACGGAATAAATGAGG
>CAZMCW010000006.1:26054-33011 GCA_964564405.1 uncultured bacterium | reverse complement strand
CATTAAGTTGGTAATGCATTCAAGGTAGTGATGCATTCAAGGTGATGATGCATTCAAGGTGATGACGTATCTGCCCCCACAAGTGCAACTGCCCGCAGGTGAAACTCCGTAAGTGTGCCACCTGTAGCCAAAACCTCAACCAAATACGCGCACATTCGACCGAGGCTATCACGAACGTGTTGCCATGTTGTCAGCGGTTGTCCAGACGGGTCAACAAAAGGGACATGAAACATGGCAGTCTCTCTAGGGTAGCTAGGACAGTTTTCTTTGGCATTGTCACAAACGGTGACGACAATCTCAAACTGCCAAGGCTCAGGAACATCCCAAAGCGTTTTTGAACTGTGCCCAGAAATATCAATACCAACGTCTTGCATGACCTCTATAGCCATTGGGTTTACACGTGTTTTTTCAGTACCAGCAGACAGCACCGTAAGCTCCACGCCATCACGCACTGCATAATGACGCAGCCAACCCTCCGCCATTTGACTACGTGCAGAATTATGAGTGCAAAGAACTAAGACACGCATTTATCATCACGCTCCGTGAGAAATTGTAGGAAGTAAAGACAAGATGGGTTTTTACCTTTATAACTCGAACGCCTTTTTCAGTATTTGTGCACTGGTTAACCGAGTAGGTTATGGTTAACCAAGTAGGTTTAGGACAGCTCAAATCTATCTAAAACTAATCTTTCAATACTACACCAGACCAATACAGATGACTAGAATAACCGAATAACTAGATATATAGTTGACTTGGTCAGCTCGAGGTGATATACTCCGTTTTGTGGAACATGATCAAGCAGCCCTCGCCCTAGCCGCGCTGGGTAACCCTGCCAGACTCAGCATCTACCGTACGTTGATGCGCTCAGGGCAGCGTGGTTTAAATATTGGCGATATTCAAGCGCGTATAGATATGCCTCGTTCCACCTTAAACCATCATCTACACAAATTAATTGAGGCAAACCTTATTGCACCGCGTAAAAAAGGTACCAGCGTTGTCTGTTGTGCCGAGTTTGGTGTTATGCAAGACCTCATTGAGTTTCTTTTTGCCACCTGTTGTGCAGATGAAGCCAACCTCAACGAAACCACGCTAGAGGAAGGAGCTTGTCAGACCTGTCAGCCTGAAGTTGCTGTCTAAACAGCCCTATAAATTTTTTTAGCCAGCTATAACGGCTTTTCTAGTTATTTAGATATAAGGAGTCCGTTAATGGAATATTTGAACGTCGTAACACCTACACCCAACACATCCAACTCAACTGAGGTTACTCACTTGACATCGTCAAAGTTGGATGTCGCCAAACCTTTGCAGTTTATGTTAAACGGTAAACAACTGGTTCCTGATGATTTTCATGTCACCGAAGTCAAACGTGCCACGATTGAATCCCTTGATTGTGGGCATGGGACCCACAGCTGGCAAGAAATCATTGTGCAATTATGGTCGCCTTCAGGAAAACTTCAGACTGCAAAACCAGCCATGAGTGGGCACAAGTCTTTGAGTATTTTAGCTCAAGCTAAGGTGGGACCTCAGTTAGAAGCTGACGTGCCTTTGCGCATTGAATTTGGCAACCATGAGCGGCCTGCCGTGCAATACGACATTGCTGGCATCCATATGTCAGACGAGGTCATTAAGGTTGGGCTCGAGCCGCCTCGAGTCGGTTGTAAACCCAGAACACAACAAATGGCTGGCTTAATGGCAGATGGAGCTGTATCCTCTTGCTGCACACCTCAACCTGCACAAGCTACTTCCTGTTGCAGCTAGCTAAGTACACATCACCTGGACAAATAGACAACAACCCCAAGATTAGGTAGCAAACCCAAGATATCGTGATACATACATTACGACAAGTTTAGGCTGTAGCTGATGAAATCTCCCTTTCCCCATGCCTCCCTTCTCCCGTTCTAAAAAGCAATATCACATGTTGGTAAGTCCGTAACAACATCTCGTGTAACTGTTATAGATAAAACAACTCTCAGCAAAACCTCAACGAACGATTACAACCCACCCGGAGGACCAAAATGACCGTTTCAGGACTCAAACTACCTAACCTACGCCAGCTGCGCCAGTTTGACCGCGTTTGGCTGGCTATTCTTATCCTCATTACCGCATTGCTTGTACTTTTGCCGCAGCAGGGGCTTGCTAGTGTTAAATTTGCTAGCCAAAGTTTTGCGAGCATTTTGCCATTTTTATTAGTGTCTTTGGTACTAGCTGGTTGGGTTAACGCCACTGGCCTCGATAAGCAACTCGGGCGCATCTTGCAGGGGCGCATGACCACGGTCATTACCAGCGCTGCCGCGTTTGGCGCACTTTCGCCCTTTTGCTCCTGCGGGGTAATTCCAGTCATCGCCGCGCTCCTGGCTGCAGGTATGCCGTTACCCGCTATCATGGCGTTTTGGCTGGCGTCCCCACTCATGAGCCCAGAAATTTTTTGGCTTAGCAGCGCCGAGTTAGGGTTTGGCTTTGCAACAGCTAGGTTGATCACCGCGCTAGGTATCGGGTTGGCAGCAGGCTTTGCAACCTGGGCGCTCGAGCGGCGCGGCCTTTTCACCTCACCTCTCCAAGACTCAGCAAAACCTTGCGGCTGCAGTGCCAAACGCAGCTTAGCCGAGCAACCCATTGTGTGGCGCTTTTGGCAAGATGCAGCTCGGCGGGCTACCTTCTGGAAAACTGTACGCACAACCGGCTTACAACTCAGCAAGTGGTTAGTGCTTGCGTTTGTGCTCGAGAGTTTGATGCTCCGCTACCTACCCGCCAGCCTCGTGGGTACTTGGCTGGGTGGCGCTAATTGGTGGACGCTACCCCTAGCAACTGTTGTAGGTGTACCTGCTTATCTCAATGGCTACGCTGCTATTCCCACTATCGCAGGGCTTATTGACTTAGGCATGGCACCAAGCGCCGGGCTGGCCTTTTTAACAGCTGGCGCTGCCACCAGCGTGCCTGCAGCTATGGCCGTGTTTCCGTTAGTTAAGCGCCCTGTGTTCATCTGGTATGTCGGTTTAGCGCTCATTGGATCACTTGTTGCCGGACTAGGATATAGCTTCATCGCCTAGTACATCACCAAAGTACATCACCAAAGTACATCACCAAAGATAAACCTTGGATGCCGCAACGCTGACGTCAACTACACGTCGGCGTTTTTACTGTTTTTTACGGGGATCAAGGGCATCTCTAAGACCGTCACCGACAAAATTCAGCGCCAGCACAGTAATCACAATGGCGAGCCCCGGAAAGGTAACCGCCCAGTGTGCGTCGCGAATAAATGGGCGGGCGTTACTTAACATGCTGCCCCACTCAGGTGTAGGAGGTTGTGCCCCCATCCCTAAAAAGCTTAAGCCTGCTGCCGCCAAGATAGCTCCTGCCAACGACAGGGTGACTTGCACAATCACTGGGCTTAAGGCATTGGGAATAATGTGTTTGAGCATGACCCGTAGGTCGCTCGAGCCTGCTGCCAACGCCGCCGCCACAAAGTCTTGCTCACGCACTGTAAGCACGGCTGAACGGGTAATACGCGCAAACGCTGGAATGTTGGCAATCCCCACCGCAATCATCACATTAATCAGTCCTGGCCCTAGTGCTGCAATGATGGCCAGCGCCAGTAGAAACGCTGGCAGGGCTAACAATACGTCCACAATTGCCATCAGGACACTGTCAACGCGTTTACCATAATAGCCACTCAAAAGCCCCATGCCACCGCCGATAAACAGGGCAATCCCTACCGAAATAAAGCCAACCTGCAACGACACCCGCCCACCAAAAATAATCCGGCTTAGTACGTCCCGTCCAAATTGGTCTGTACCTAGTAAATGGGTTGCACTTGGTGCTTCTAAACGGCTGCGCAAATTTTGCACGTTAGGTTCGTAAGGGCTTACCAAGGGTGCAAACACAGCAGCCAGCAAAATGATGACAATGACGGTTATGCCAAAAATAGTGCGCGGGTTACGGCGTAACTGCCGCCAAGCACGGTTTTCTCTGCGTCTTTTTTTAGGAACGCTCAAACTAGCTGTTGATGTGGCCATGACTGCTCCTCAGATAGATAACGTAATGATGGCTGAACCTTGTCACGATTAATTGCTGTAACGGGTGCGAATACGCGGGTCAATGTAGGCATACAGGACATCCACAAGTAGATTAACCAGTGCGTAGGTTAAGGCAAAGGTCATCACTACCCCTTGAACAACAGGGAAGTCTTTCGCACGAATGGCATCTACTGCTAAGCGCCCAATTCCCGGCCAGGAAAAGATTGTTTCGGTAATCACGGCACCTGCTAGCAAATTCCCAAACTGCAAGCCCACCACGGTCACAACAGGCAAAAGCGCATTTCTAAGCGCGTGACGGTAGAGGACAGAGCCGCGTAATAGTCCTTTGGCTTTAGCCGTGCGGACGTAATCTTGGTCGATGGTCTCGAGCATCGTTGAACGCATCATCCGGGTGATGGCAGCTACCGCACTTGTGCCCAGAGTTAACGCGGGCAAAATGTAATATTGCAACCGGCCCCAACCTTCACCTAATCGCCCTGATGACGGTAGCCAGCCCAACCACACCGAAAAAATCAAAATCGCCATGAGTCCTTGCCAAAACACTGGCATGGCGAGGCCACCTAGCGCGCCCACTGTGGCCACGTTGTCTGCAACGGAAGCGGGTCGCGTTGCTGAAAACACGCCAATAGGAACGCCGATGAGCACAGCGAGCGCAATCGCTACGATGGCCAGTTCAACCGTGGCTGAGTACCTCGAGCTAATTTCTTCTAGCACTGGGCGGTTGGAACGAATTGAGCGCCCAAAGTCTAACTGAAACACGCGCCCCAACCAAAGCCCATACTGAACAATAAAGGGCTCGTTTAAACCAAGTTCTTCGCGCAAGATAGCATACTGTTCTTCAGGCGCGTTTTCCCCCAGCATAAGCAACGCTGGATCGCCAGGGGTTAAGTGCATAATACCAAACACAATGATACTCACCCCAAACATCACCGGAATAATGCGCAGAATACGCCGAATAATATATTGCAACATGGTAGTTTAATTCACCTCAAAACCTGTGATGATAACTTGAAAAAATCATGGGCATTACTTGAACTGTCTTGGAACTATCTTGATTAAGCATAACATTGTCGCATGATGCTTACAGATTATCATCTACTGAGCTTTGAGACATCAATCTCAACTGTCTTTGACATCATTAGTAGCAACTCGTTTTTGTAAGAAAATCTCTTAGGACTTGTATAAGAATGCGCTGAGGCTTATCACCTCAGCGCATTCTTGATTACTTAGTAAGCGAATGTAACGCCAGCAAAGTTACTGCTTAGTAACACTGTATAAGCGGTGATGACCAGCAGGGTGCGGCACAAAGCCAGTTACGTTGCTACGAAGACCATTTTGCTCAGTAGGGATTGACAAAAACACCCAAGGTGCTTCTTCAGCAATAATCTCTTGGGCTTCAAGGTACGCCTCTAAACGTGCGTCTGCATCAATCGAGGTGCGCCCAAGGGTAAGTAGCTCATCAACACGGTCACTTGCCCAGAAGGTGCGGTTACCCGTGTTACCAAAGTTGTCACTGTGGAACAGCGCGTAGAGGCCGTAATCAGCATCTGCGGTGACTGTTACCCAACCAAGAATGAACATGTCATGGTTACCCGCTGCAGTCTCAGCGAGGTAGGTACCCCACTCGAGCACTTGAATTTCAACCTCAATGCCAATCTCGGCAAGTTGGGCTTGGGTAATTTCTGCAATCTGCACGCGAAGTGGGTTGTCGTTGGTCCAAATGGTAGTGCTGAAACCGTCTCCATAACCTGCCTCAGCTAGTAAGCTGCGAGCGAGTTCTGGGTCGTAGGTATATGGCTCAAGGTCTAAGTTGGCACCAAACACTTGCGCTGAAATAGGGCTAGTTGCACGCACAGCTTGACCTTCATAAATCACGTCTACAATAGTGCCTACATCAATTGCATGGTTGATGGCTTGACGCACCAACATGTTGTCAAAAGGTTCTTTTTGTGCGTTAAAGCCGATGTACGCAGTAGATAGGGTCTCAACAGCCTCGAGGTTAATGTCTGGGTTGTCTGCTAAGCGTTGTGCGTCGGTGGGCTCTAGCGCGTAGGCAATGTCTACACCGCCGGTCTCGAGCTCAATTGCACGTACAGTACCTTCAGCAATAGGACGGAACACAACACTCTCGGGAAGTACTTCGCCGCCGTACCAGTTGTCACTGCGGGTGAGTACAATTTGTGAGGCGGTATCCCAGCGTTCAAACATAAATGGTCCGGTGCCAACAACTACGCTTGTGCCGTAATCTTCGCCAGCTTCAGTAACCGCTTCTTCATTCAAGATTGAGGTTGCTGTGTGTGAAAAGTGGCTGAGCGCAGGTGCAAATGGGAATTCGGTGGTGACCCGCACGGTCATGTCATCAAGTGCTTCTACGCTTTCGACAAAACCCAACAAAAAGCTACTTGGAGCAGCTGTTTCTGGGTCAAGCATACGGTTGAAGGTGAACGCCACGTCAGCAGCTTCTAAAGGCTCACCGTTGTGGAAGGTAACGCCTTCACGTAAGGTGAAATCCCAAACGGTAGGTTCAACTTGTTCCCAAGACGCAGCTAGGCCGGGTGTCAAGCTGAGGTCTTCGTTTTGCACTACGAGAGTGTCATAAATCTGCCGCATAACCCGTGCAGAAGGCTGGTCATTGGTGCCGTGCGGATCTAGCGTGACAGCATCTGCCCCTTGTGCCACGGTGATGGTTTGCGCGCTTGCTGTAGCACCTACAAAAAGTGCCAGCACAAACGCAAGTTTTAGAACATGTTTCATGTAAATTTGCCCCTTTCAATAGACTGCTAGCTGTTAACAAGATTCTTCAAGTTTTATCTCTATAAAGCTTTGTGATTAACAGCACGCGAACAGACAGCACCATGTTTGAGTTGACACAGCGTTGAACTGTGAACTTAGAGCCCTCTTTGCGAGGTCAACTACTGGTGTG
>CAZMCW010000006.1:20784-25980 GCA_964564405.1 uncultured bacterium | reverse complement strand
ATTATTCAACAAGCCTAGAGGTACTTGAATTTGCTAGCAGCACGATGTACAAACACATAATTGTATGCTGATGACTTTTGTTTCAATCTAGCGTGAGATTACATACTAACTTGGTCAGATTTGCTAACTTCACGTCAAATTCAACGTCAAAATAGTAGCCTCGAGCCATTTTGTGGTGTGTTTATCGCGGCAGTGTGCTTACCGTCTTACAATTTCTTGACATTTGCTGATAGCAAGTCTTAAGGCTTTATGAAGCCTCAGATGCCAAGTCAGCTAGCTGTATAGTGATCAATCACCACAAAATAGTTAGGTTAGCTGTTCAAATAGTGGCATCTTTTCAACACGTTCCCAACCTGTCTTTAAAAGAACATGCGCTAACTTCGTTCCAAGCTTTTGGTCAACTTCTACTAGCGACAGCACAATCAAATATGCTTCTTCATGCAGCAAATACACAACCCGCTGGATAGTTAGCACACACGGTAGATCGAGCTCATCGTCGTCATCATTTAGGTCATACTTAAGGCAAACCCCTTCAATATGTTTCAAATGACGTGGCGCATTAGCCTCGAGCACAAACCAAATTAGTCCAGCCCTCAGCTCAGTTTTAATCGGTAGCAAAAATTTAGCTCTTTCAAACTTGTTGCTCTTGGACTTACCGAATAAACTAACGCCCATCGAGTCCTCCTATGCATGTCTCATTAGTCGTTTTGCTAATTCAGTCTTATCTCGACTACATCGAGTCCAAAATCACAAAATCAAAGCCAAAAATACCCCGCCGAGTAAGGATGTCTGCATTTTCCGAGCCCATCGGCGTGACTGTGTGCCACAAGTACATATCATCCATAAAAATGACTTGACCCCGCTGGAGTTGTCCGCGCCATAACTCGGTTGTTTTGTCGGAGGCGTAAATGATGCTCTCGGCGGTGTTCCCCTGGACGTCCTCGAGCACAAACGGAATGGCACTAATAATAAACGGGCAGTTGAGGCCGTCTTGATGCATCCCTTCCGGCGAGTTGGTCGCGGGGTCGCGCGAGTCTTTGGTGACAATCAACATCTGATGGATGCCAATTTTGAGCTGCGTCACGTAAGGGAATTGTGCTTTGACCATGTTGGCACCCGCAACAATCATCTTTTGAAACTCGGCGTTCTGCAAGACAGCTGGATCAATCATCTCAAAAAGGCGTGGTTTAGCACGTTGGTCGTCTTGCGCGGATGACTGCGTAAACGCTTCTTGCGGCAAGTACTCGATGCTCCAAGTCTCACCTGTAAAGACAACTTTAGCGTTCGTCTGGGCCCGAAAGCGCTTGGGTTCGTCCCAGCCGTAAAGCTCGAGGTCGTATTTATCTGCTGGGAGGTTATCAAAGCTAGGTATTAGGTCATCCAAAATTGCCTCGTCGATACCCAATTCTGTCAGTGAGGTCACGGTAAAGAGCTGCTTTTGAAGCTCGAGCAACTCACTTAAAAGGTCACTATGCGTATCTTGCCAGGTGCTAACGCGCTGGTTAATGGCCATATCTATACTCCTTTTGTTAGTACGCTAATTATTAATACTACGTTGACATTAAGTTTACACGGTCAGGGTAAGCTTGTATCTATATAAGCATGTTCTACTCGGCGCTATTCAGCTTAATAAGCTATCCTTGTCACAACTTTCTTACGCGTGGCTCAGGGTGCTACCTTGTTTTTGACCTGTTGTAACCGCTATCGTGTTGGTTATAGCACAGATGCCCTGTCTTACAAAGACGGGTCTTACGAAGACAGCTAGTAACTTGGTGTCACTCCTAAAAGCATCTTGCAGTTACACACTTAACTTTTAATGTGTTGTCACCCTACAAAGTATTTATTGCTAATACACCAGTTGAACCCACCAATTGTATACACCGAGACATCGTTCTGCTTAAAGGAGCACTATGAGGTTGCATTTACTGAGTTATCGCAACATTTTTTTAATTGCCTTGCTACTGAGCTTGGGAATACTGAGCCAAGCTCGAGCCCAAATTGGCCCCGTCACGCCCCTAGCAGGTGAACCTATGGCGGCCCGCTTTACACCAGCCACCAGCCCCACACCGTTCGATGGCACTTTGCGCTGCCACACCATCACCTGGGGGCCAGACTATGTTGCCTGGTTTGCAGAGCTTAAAGGTCTGGTGCAAGCGCGCGGGGTGAATGCCACCCACACGAATCAAGACGTTATCTTGGCACAACTTGAAGCCTTTTTGAACGACCACGTGTGCTTGCGCGGCACCATGGAACAGGTCATTCAAGTTGCAGACTTTTTGAACGCCAATGGGCTAGGTCAACACGCGCCGGTTGTGGCTATGTTGCACTCGTTTTCAGCCGGTGGCGATGTGATTGTGGGCGGCCCCAACGTCAATAACGTGACGGATTTATGCACTGCCCGCATTGCCGCCCAGCTGGACGGCCCAAGTACAGCCCTACTCGTCAACGTGATTAACGACGCCTGCGGGCAAGACGGTAGCGACCCTTTTGCCGGCGTCACCATGGTTTGGGTGGAGGACTTTGTCGGCTTTCAGGGTGTAAGTAGCCCTGGGGCTGCACTTTACATTGGGCAAGCCGATGCCGCCTTAGTCATCACCCCAGATGCAAGCGCACTTACAGGCACAGGTGGGGAATTTTCGGTAACAGGGACCAACTTAATTGTAAGTACAGGTCAAGCCCGCCGCGCCGTTGCTGATGTAGTGGCCTTTCGCAAAGACTTTTTAGAGAGTAACCGTGCTGAAGCCAGTGCCTACGTGCAAGCACTCTTGCTAGCTCATGAAGAGGTCCGCCAACTTGTTGCTAATCAAACCGCCAACCAAGCTGCTTACTTAGAGTTTATGGAAATTGGTGCAGAGTTCGTGCTGGATTTACCTGGCAACGTCGGTGAAGCTGAAGCACTGTTTGGCGATGCCGAGATTGTGGGTATGCCGGGAAACATCAGCTTTTTTACTGAGGCTACCAGTCCAACTGGATTTGAGCAGATGGCCATTCGCGGGCAAGCCCTGTTACGCGAGTTGGGGCTGTTAAGTAGTAGCGCGCCGTTTGTGCTCGAGCAAGCCAACTGGGACTACAGCACGTTTGACCCTGCACTTCTTGCAATTGAAGGTACAACCCTCCCCCAAATTGATGCTGCTAGGGCAGAAGCTGCCGTCCTCCAACGCGACCAAGCTGGCACGCTGGACGAAAGCCGCTTGTTTTGTTTTGCCATTTTGTTTGCACCCGAGCAAACCACGTTTCCCATTGAGCAGTACATCACCGATTTTGACCGCGCCATTCGCCAAGCGTCTATTTTTCCCAACGTGTTATTCACCATCGAAGGCAACATGTCGGTCAACCGCTTTGTGCGCCTTTACCGCGAAGGTGCTGACCAACCCACGCTTACACGCATTCAGCAGCAAGCGCGCGCAGACAGCCGGGCTCGAGCCGAAAGTGTCCAGCAGAGCCTCAGCTTGCGGGCAGAGCAACTCGCCCTGGCTAGTTTTCGCCCCGATCAATTTGTGATTATTGGTCACGGCATTGAAAACCCACGCCGCGGCCGTGATGAAAGTGGCATCCCTGTACCAGCCGCCACCGAAGCTGACTGGAACGCTGACCGCAACGTCAGTTTTTGTGTCACTAACATTCAAGTTGAAGACACCGAGTTTGTCCCTCTTAACTGATGATCTCCCAATTGATGACTTCTCGTTCGCTAACCTTGCACCTGATGGCTTCTCAGTTGATGGCGTTTCATTTAATGACTTTGCAACTTATGATTCCTTATTTGATGGCTTTTCAATTAATGACTTCCCAATCAATCAATTCTCGTTCACTGACCTTGCACCTAATGACTTCTCGACTAATGGCTGCTCAGTTGGCTGCTCAGTTGATGACTTCTCGACTGATGGCTTTTCAATCCATAACCTCAAACAACCTCTTAGTTTATGGACTTTTGACGAGGGGCTTTCTAACTAATGACGTTTTAATAGGTAAAGGCACCTTAGTAGGTAAAGGCAACATAGAAATGGCACTAAATCAACTTCGGCAAGATACTGACCTTAACGACACCACCCAAAACCACTTCAGCCAAAACCGCATCAGCCAAAAGGACATGTGATGAAGAAGATGAATGTACCCTCACTAATGATTTTAGCGGTCATCATTTTTGTACTCCCGAGGGTTTTACCAAATCTTGGAGGCGGCCGCCAACCCAATCCAACTGATGTCCCAGCTAATCAGCAACTTGTACGCGGCCTAGTTGGTAACTGGCCACCCGTTGACCTTAGTGGCAGCACAGGACTTGCCGAGGACATGACCGCTGGCAACTATATGGTCATTTTTGACGGCTCTGGCAGCATGGAAGGCAGTAAACTCCGCGATGCTAAAGAGGCTGTGAGCATTCTGACTACTGAAATTCCAGAGGCAGACAACCTCGGCTTAATTGTGTTTAGTGAAAACGGTATTCGTATAGTTAGCGAGTTAGGGCGCGGCCAGCAAAACCGGGAGGCGTTTAGCCGTGACTTGCAAAGCGTACGAGCGGGTGGTAACACACCCCTAGGGCAAGCTATTGAGGTAGGTATTGACCGCCTCGAGCAACAAGCCCGCCGCCAAAGCACATCTGGCAGTCATTACACCCTATTAATTATCACCGACGGCGAAGCCACCGACGCAGACGCCCTTATAAGCACCATGAACAGGATGCTACCGACTACCCGACCACCTGTGTCACCCATTGTGTTTCAGACCATTGGCTTTCAGATTGATGAGCGTCACATCCTCAACCAGCCGGGGCGCACTTTATACACTTCTGCTCAAGATGGCGACGCCTTGCGTGAGGCCATTAGCAACGTCGTCGTTGAAGCACAAACGTTTAGCCCCGGCGACAGCACCTTTGGAGAGAATTAGAGCAACATGAAAACGTCTACCCGCCTACTCATTAGCTTATTTGCGCTGTTTATTGTTGGCGCGCTGGTGTATGCGTTTACCGAGCCACTTATGCAACAACTTAACCGTTTGCGCGGTAGCGACGCCCGCAACCTCACTCAAGTGCGGGTTGGCTGTGACAACTATTTTGGCTACGCGGCCTTACTTGGGCGCACCAACCGGGCCGCTATGCGTGAACGCGGCTACGCGCTGGAATGCGTGGACGACGGTGCCAACTACAGCGCCCGCTATCAAGCATTGAGTGACGGCGACCTCGACCTAGCTGCGGCGCACCCG
>CAZMCW010000006.1:20527-20774 GCA_964564405.1 uncultured bacterium | reverse complement strand
GGCTGTATTTACCAAGGGTGCCTATCTGCAAGTTGGCGCGCCCAACTGGGATGCGGTTGAAGTGCTGGTGATGAGCGAGTCCAAAGGGAGCGATGCCATTGTGGCGAATCAAAGCAGTGGCATTGGCAGCCTCGAGGACCTGAAGACTGCTGTCCAAAACGGGCAAAGTTTGCGCGTTGCAGTCACCCCAGATTCACCGAGTTGGACGCTGGTCAACGCCGCTGACCAATCGATCCTGTTTTCCGGG
>CAZMCW010000006.1:18390-20449 GCA_964564405.1 uncultured bacterium | reverse complement strand
TGTGGACGTGTTACTAGCTAGCCGCAGTTTTGCCCAACGCAACCCGGAAGCCGTACAAGCGTTGGCAGATGCTTTTTTTGAGACGCTCGAGCTGTACTCTGCCAACACCGCACTGCTCGTTGAGGACATCATCAACTTTGGTGAGCAGTTTGACACCACGATTAGCCAAGACGAAGCTCGTGACATGCTGGCTGGCATTGATTATCAGGTGCTCGAGGACAACGCCATCCGCTGGTATGGACTCGCCGATACCCAACTGGGCGTGCGCCGTTTTGATGCCATTGAAACCACCCACTATCTCGAGCGCACGTTTATTGCCACCAACCTACTCAACACCCCCGTGCTCCCACCCGAAGGAGCCGCCGGCCTAACCAACAGCCGTTTTGTGCAAACTGCCTTTGAAGCAAGTCCCTTGTCCAATCAACAATTTGGTCAGGTAACAACATCCGTGGCAGGGTTACAGCGCGACTTTGTGCCGCTAAGTACCGAAGAATGGCAACTTTTGCGTCCAGTAGGCTCGCTTAAACAGCGCCCTATTGGGTTTCAAGCCTCGCAAGCGGGTTTGTCTGACCGAGGTAGACAAGTGTTGGATGAAGTTGCTGCAGATTTGAACACGTTCTCGAGCTTTCGCCTCATCATTGAAGGGCACACCAACGCCATTGGCGACGCAAACGCCAACGTGCAACTCTCCCAAGCCCGCGCCCAAGCCATCGCAGATTATTTGGTGGACGCACACGGCGTAGATACCGACCGACTTTTGGTAACTGGCTACGGCGGTAGTCAACCTCTCACCTGCCCACCTGAAGACTCTGTGCGTGCCTGCGCCAGCCGCCAGCAACGCAGCGTGCTTAGGTTTGTCCGCGCCGATATTTGATTTCTCATCTGTCGGCACACAGTATAAAGAACTTGATAAACTTATCGCACGCATCAGCAGCTTCCAGACAACCCTGATGCGTGCGATAAGTTTACCTCAAGGCATAGAGTTTATACGCTGTGTCTTTTAAGCAGCCTTAGAACTATTAAGCTCGAGTGACACTACTTCGTCGATACCACCTCATACTTCAAATGATATTGCTAAGAAAGATGCTTTTCACAAACTATTCAATTATGATTGACGATAACCACAACTTTTTATCATGAACGACGATCTCAACTTTTCTTATGGCACCATGCGCCAGCGCGTAGTCAACGAATACGTCTTGCAGGACACGCTTGGACTGGGTGCACTGCTCGCTGGGCTTGGCAGCAGCACCTTGTACTTGCTGTTTAGACCTGCTTGGTTACTGCCGGCTGGGTTGGGGCTTATGGTGGTGGGGCTCGCGCGGATGTTGTACTTGCGCACCATGAGGTTTGACAATTTGCTCGAGGCCCACCTCAAACGGGCCCTCACTGCCCAGCAGCAACAAAGCGACCAAGAACAAGACGCCCTGATTGAGCAACTTAAGCAAAGCCTCGACGAGCTTGGTCTTGGGCAAGGTGCTAGTCAGATTGATGAGCTCGAGCACGCCTTTGACATCCTCAATGACGCCATCGACGACAAATTTGCCAGCGGCAGCATCAACCACAACCGTTTTAAAGGCACCCTGTTAGAAGCCCACAAACGCATTTTGGTGAACCTCAAACAAGCGGCGGAGTACCTCAATGCAGCCAACGACATTGGTACATCGCGCACTCAAAAGGTTTTAGAAAAACGCAACCGCGTGACGGCCAAAGCTGAGGCTTTTGTGGAGCAAAACAAACAACTCATTGGCGACTTGCAACTGTTGCGCCTCAGTTTGGTTGAGGTTCCCACCAGCGGCGATGTCCTCCGCACCGACGACGACGCCATCAGCCAACAACTGCAAGATTTAAGCGCCCGCAGCCAGCGATTACGCGACGCACTCAAAGAACCCGTCTAAATGTTTTGAGGCCAATCCAAACATCCACAAACATCCACCTGATGCTGTCTCCCCCTCCCCCTTTCTCCCCTTCTCCCTTTCCTAGCAAAATCCAATCTGCTAAGACTTTCTGAACCAACGTCACTCGAGCTAAGACTGTTTCATCACACCCTCACGCCAAG
>CAZMCW010000006.1:2866-18380 GCA_964564405.1 uncultured bacterium | reverse complement strand
ATTTGAATATCTTGAGACCAATATAGACATCATCAATCCAGACATCCATCAACGTTTATCTGATATTCTCCCCATCCCCCTTTCTCCCCTTCTCCCTTTCCCGTTTTGAAGTTCAATTTGCTAAGACTTTCTGAACCAACGCCACTCGAGCTAAGACGTTTTCATCACACCCTCACGCCAAGCTAGCACCGCCGCTTGCGTACGATCATTTAAGTGTAACTTCGCCAAAATATTGCTCACGTGGCCTTTGACCGTGCGCTCACTGATGCCCAAGTCATCTGCAATGCTCTGGTTATTTTGCCCTTCGGCAATAAGCTTAAGCACCTGCAACTCGCGTTCGGTAAGTTCAGTCAGTGGGTCAAGTTGGTCACGGGTGTGCGGGTCTTGCATGTCGCGAATGACCCTGGCTGCTACCTGCGGATGCAACACAGCCTCTCCCCTAGCCGCCCTGCGCACAGCATCAGCAAGCTCTGCTGGGCGCAAGGTTTTAAGTACATAAGACCGCGCACCTGCTCGGAGTGCCGGGAAAATGTGCTCGTCGTCATGATAGCTGGTTAAAATCACCACTTGGCTAGTAGGGCTCACCTGCTTGAGCTGGCGGGTTGCTTCCACGCCGCCCATCTGTGGCATCATCAAATCCATGAGCACCACGTCGGGGACAAACTCAGCAGCTAGGCGGATAGCATCTCGACCGTTGCTGGCTTCTGCGAGTACATCAATATCTGTCTGTGAATCTAAAAAACTGCGGATGCCTTCGCGGACAAGTTCGTGGTCGTCCACGATCATAACGGTGATGGGTGTTGTCTGGGTTGCTGTTGTCTGGGTTGCCATTAGCTGATTGCCCTTTCTAGTTGTAAAGGTACGCACGCGCGCACGGTTGTGCCTTTGCCCGGCTCACTTTCTAAGCTGAGGTTGCCACCGAGTTTGCTCATGCGCTCGAGCATCGACCGCCGCCCTAGACCTTGAGACCCGTCCACAGCATTTGTAATAACCTCGGTATCAAAGCCAACCCCATCGTCACAAACAGTTAAGGTTACCGTGGCTGGGGGTGTAGATGATTCAGACGAGTTGACCTCGAGCGTTACCTCAACCTGCTCGGCTTGACTATGCTTAGCAACGTTCATCAGGGCTTCTTGGGCAATGCGAAATAACGCTTCACTTGTCTGACTTGGCAGGGCTTGCGGGTCTGCCAGCTCTGGCGCAAGCGTTAATTTGGTTTCGGTGTGGTGCCAAGCTGCCCACGTTGTCACGTAATCGCGTAAAGCTGCGCAGAGTCCTTGCTTCTCGAGCACAACCGGTTTGAGCCCTTGAATAAGCCGTTGCAGTTCGTCTTGCGTTTGGTGCACGCGCTCAGCTAGTTCATTTAAAGACTGTTGCACGGGGCTACCGTCTTCCACCATCGTCTCCACAAAGCCCAGTTTCATACCAATGGCAAAGACTTGCTGTTTGATGCTGTCGTGTAGTTCAAGAGCGAGGCGGTTACGTTCTTCGATCATAGCCATCTCTTGGCGAGTGTTGACAAGTGCTGCCAAATCGCCTGCCATGCCGTTAAGCCGGCCGGCTAATTGCCCAAGTTCGTCGTTAGAACGGTCGTGTACGCGCTCTGAAAAATCACCCCGCCGCCAACGCTGGGTAACCCGCTCGAGGCCAGCAATGCGCTTCGTCAGCCCACGTGCTGCAATAAGTCCAAACCCTGTGCCAATAAATACGGTGAATATAGACACAACTGCCAAACTTACGCCCAAAAGAATGAGAGTATCTGTGACTAACTCATAGCGTTGTGAAAACACCATGGCTCCGCGTACCTCGTCACCAACTACAATTGGCGCAACCGCAACAAAACGTCGCTGAAACAAACTCCCAGCATTCACAAACCCAGCTTCCTGACCTGCTAATACATCACGTATAAGCCCCATTCCACGTTTGCCGAGTCCAAATGACCCATCAAGGGTGTCATCCATGCTGGTTGCGATGGGTTCCAACTGATTATCAAAGACAAAAAAATGTCCTGTGTCGTCAATTTCAAGATTAAACGTGAGGCCGTCATGATCACTTACGACAAACTCCGTCTTTGTATTTAGCCAAATTTGGGATGCTCGTGGGTCAGGGGGTTGGGTTTCAAACAAGGGCGCAGCTTCTGCCGCGTGCTCGGCAAGAACAAGTGGCGCTTCTTGGTAAAAAAATTCAATGAGTATCCAAGCTATGCCCGCCAGCACAATAATCTCAATGAGCATCGTCACAACCGTACCCACAACGGTATACGACCAGGTGAGCTTCCAGCGGATACGGTCAAAGGGATTTTTACGCTTAGTTGAGGCGAGACGCTTCCACCAACCACGCCAAGCTAGCTGCCGACGTCTGCCCGTACGAGCATTGGGGTTAGCTTGGTTGAGTTCCAATTCTTTCATCTGATGTACCACCATTAATAATCTGTGTTTTTAGTTGAGGCTGAGCCTGGGACAACTCGAGCAACTCCATTATGCCCGATCACCCACCGTGCTAGCAGCAGGCTAACGTCGGGCCATCCCCCGGCCTGAAGTACCGCATCAAAGACGGTTCAGATAGGTGTTTTGATACACATTCTCTAGCGCTCGAGAACCTGTTGCAACAGGTAACACCCTTCTAAGCTAGGTGACGTTAGTTCACTTTAAGCTTTTAAGGAGACTTTTGATGATTCAGTTCACACGATTACGCCACTTGGCATTGGTTATGGTACTTGTGTTCGTAGCAGCTTGTGGCAATGGTAGTTCACCCGAGCAGGATGCCGCTACTGCCGACCTCGAGCAACACCTCAGTAGCCTCACAACCCGCGCAGATGTTCCCAGCGCTAATTTGCGCATTGAAAGTCCTGCGTTTAAGTTCACAGGCGCAAGCGGAACTGCTTTTGCTGAACAAGATGACCCCATGACCGTCAACACCCCGTTTCGCACCGCCAGCACCACTAAAATGATTACCGCCACCTTGGTGATGAAACTGGCTGAAGAGGGCAAGCTCAGTATTGATGACAAGCTCGAGGCTTACTTCTCAACTGAATTGACGGATGCACTTCACATCTACGAAGGCACATCTTACGGCGCAAGCATCACTATTGAGCAATTGCTGTCGCACACCAGCGGTCTTGCTGATTACTTTTTTGATGGCGACGCTAACGGCAACGGCATGCCAGATTTTCTTGAAATCATCTTGACAGATACCGACAAACTTTGGGAGCCGCTCGAGCTTGTCAACTACACCATCACTAACTTGCCACCCCTGTTTCCACCCGGTGCTAGTTATCACTACAGCGACACCAACTATGTGCTGCTCGGGCTCATTATTGAAAAGGTGACGGACCAACCTTTACATGAGGCTTACCGCGATATTATTTTTGAGCCACTTGGCATGGACGACACTTACCTCGAGTACCGCGAAGCTGCCCGCAGCGGTCCACCTGCAGATACTTACTTGGGCGACTTCAGCACTTCTATTAAAAGCCTCAGTTCAGACTGGGCAGGCGGCGGCTTGGTGTCAACCACAGACGACCTCACCCATTTTATTCGCGCGTTTGCAAATGACGAGATTGTGAGTAGCAGCACGCGGGACAATATGCTCACTTTGCGTTCCAATAACCCAGCTGAAGCTTATGGACTTGGGGTCTACAAAGAGGCCACAGCCCTCGGCATGGGCTACGGCCACGACGGGTTTCACGGCAGCCGCATGATCTACATCCCGAGCAAAGACTTAAGCATTGTGATGATGGTCAATCAGAGTAATATTGACAATGATGAGGTTTTAGTGCCTGTATTTGAGGCGCTCGAGCCCATTTGGAATGCCGAGATAACCAGATAGCAAGTCCTCAACATCCATATCATTTACACCTACTACACGCACAGCTTTGAGGTGTTCCCAAACATTGCAATGATCTACTTTTAAGGAAACCACATGTTGAGATTATTTTTAATAGGTTTACTCGTCCTCGTTGGTTGCGGGCGCAGCACAACCTCACCCGACCCCCTCGACGATGACAACGACCCACCACGTTCCCTCAGCCGAACGCTAGATAACATCGTGCAAGCAGAAACACGTGCTGGGCGGTTCATGGGTACCGTGTTAGTTGCTAAAGACGGCCGGATTGTGCTCGAGCGCGGTTACGGTAACGCCAACATAAGGCAGCGCATTCCCAACACGGCACGCACCCGCTACCGCCTTGGCTCCATCAACAAACCCTTCACCGCCACCCTTATGCTTGCACTCGAAGATGACGGTCTCATTGATGTTGACGCGCCCGTCGCTAGGTATCTACCCGACTATCCAGAAGGCGACCGCATCACCATTCACCACTTGCTCACGCATACCTCGGGCATTGTCAACTACACCGACCTACCCGACTTTGATACGCTCAAGCCGTATCTCACCGACCTGCCAGATTTAGTTGCCCGCTTTGCTGAGTTGCCGTTACGCTTTGAACCAGGCAGTCCGTTCAACTACAGCAACTCCAACTACGCCCTGCTTGCTTACATTGCTGAGGAAGTCACGGACAAATCTTATACGAGGGTCATGAATGACTATCTGCTGAGGCCACTTAATTTACAGTTGCAGGTTGAATCAAATCTTGCAGGTGTAACCCGGCTAGCGGATGGCTACAGCTACGGTGCCAATGAGCGCTTTGTCCCCGCAGATGATATTGACCCGAGTGTGGCCATGGGCTCAGGCAATATGGTTGGCACAGCCCGCGACCTGTATGACTGGGACAGAGCGTTGGCTCGAGGCAATGTCACCCAAGCTGCTCAAGACAAACTATTTACCCCTCGAGTAGATGTGGATTTTTTGCCCGGCGTGCGCTACGGCTACGGCTGGATGTTACGCACCGGCCCTTACGGCCGCGAACAAGCCCACACGGGTAGCATCGACGGCTTTCGCAGTTACTTTATCCGCTACCCGAGCCGCGACGCAGTGATTATTGTGCTTGCCAACGTTGAGGCAGATGTTATCAACTTAGGTCAACGCCTTGCTAGAGCTAGTTTGACGACTTTGGACTAGCCAAGTTACGCAAAATCGAAGGGGCAATGTTGTAGTTCACATCATCTAAAAGTACGTTCTAGCTGTGCTGTACTTTGTGAACACGAGCGATTCAAGACCACTTCATGACACTTGAACCTCGCCTTAGTACTAAGCAGTTCCAGAATCAGTTCCCCATACTGAGTAGGTCGATTTTTACTCCCCTAGGTCGCACGCGCAACTGCCTGTGGCGGTTACTCGTGGAAACGCTATAAGTATCTCCTATCTGTATCTTGCAGCTACAAATAGCGGTTAGCAGTTAAGGAACATGATTCATTTGCGTTCCGTGTCGCAAAGTTACTGTGGAGACACTTAATAGTAGTTCCACAACTAAGTCTCCCTTTATCAAGCAGGTTTGTTTCAACTTACCTAGCTAATACTATTTCCGGTTATTTTGGTAACAAAGTAACCCGAGTGGAGCCAGTAGAAACAGATACCAAGTTGTTGAGGCAAGTCTAGATGGAAATGCCACTTTTATGACCTTTTATGACCTTTTGTGACAATAAAGAATTATGACAATCAAAACGCCCCTTACGTTGATTGCAAGGGGCGTTTCAAGTGGTACTACTCAACTAAGTTTGTTGACCAGCTAACTCAACTCTAAGGATTTACAACGGTGGTAGGTTCAGAGTTTTGTGGGCTGTACTGGGTGCCACTGTCCACGCCAGTAGCTGTCCAGTCGTAGCTCGAGTTGTAGTTGCCTGCGCTAGCACCTTCAGCCACAGTCACCTCGTGGAGGAAGAACACGGCACTATTAGGCGTAAGGTTGGCGTTGAGCGAAATTGTTTGCTGATTGCCTTCACCTGTAACGGTAAAGTCTTCATCGAGCACCAGTTCTTGACCGCTTTCTGCATCAGCTGTAACTAGACCCGTGTTGGCGTCGCGGCTTGGGTTGTTAACTAAGAAAACCTGAGCACCTGTAATGTTGAAACTGCCAGCATCTTCACTACCAAAGGTGAAACTCACTTGGTTGTCGCTAACGCTTTCGTTGGAACGAGCTTCAACGTAAATGGTTGAGGTGTACTGCACTACGTCACCTGCCAAAATAGGATCAGGTTGGTCAATCATTCTTGTTTGAAGCGCTGCAAACGCGGGTACGTCAACACAAGCTTCAACTTCACCTTCACCAGCATTACTGCTTTCGTAACGGGCAATATTACAAAATTGATCAGCCCGGATACCTTCAGGAACGCGTGTGGTGACGTTCAAGATCAAGCTTTGATCAGGTGCTAAATCTACCAATGCGGGCGCTGCTACCAGACCTTCGTCATCATCAAAAGCACCAGCTTCGCGTTCAACATCTGAACTTACATAGACAAGTTGAACGTCGCCGGCGGTGTTAGTACCAATAAGGTCAGTAAGGAGCACATCTTCAGCGACAGCTTGACCTATGTTAGTTAGGGTAATGGTTGATTCGTAGGTGTTACCTGGGAGTACAGCGTCTCTGTCATTAACTTTATCGATGGTTAATTCGGGTGAGGTGACGGTTAAACAAGCTTGATCTTGGCCACCTTCTTCACCTTCAACAGTATATGAAGCTGTATCACAATACTCACCGTCTTCACTAGCGCTCACCGTGAAAATTAAGGTTGCTGCTGTATCGACAGCGAGGCTTTCAAAAGTGCTCGAGAAACTGTCATCGTCTATAAGCTCAATACCTTCAGGTAGGGCAACCAGCTGATAAGCATCTGCGTTACCACTTGTTAGTTCATCGGTAATCACAAGGTCGTTAGCTGGACCGCTACCACGGTTGATGACCCGTACGCGCAAAATTGCTTCTTCGTTGGGACCTACGGTAATAGCATCCCCTAAACTTTGGCGCTCTACGTTAATAAAGTCTTTGATGATGTTAAGTTCGGGACTCACCACATCAAAACAAGCTTGAGACGTTAACTCAGGGCTGATGATGGTATTAAATTCGTCGGTAAATTGGCGAATAATAGCTGTGTTACAATAGTTACCTGCTGCTGAGGCTACCGCGTCAAAGGTCAACCTGCGCGACTCACCTGCGGGTATGTCAAAGGTTTCTGTAAAACTGTCGCCGTCGCGTCCAACTAAGCTGTAGGCGTCTGCACTGCCTGAGGTTAACTGATCATCAAGTTGTACGTTGAGCGCGTCACCTGAACCTGTGTTGGTAACTACAACGTCAAAGGTGACTTCTGCTTGTTCGTCAGCAATTAAGTTGATGGTGTCTTCGTTGACGGTTTTTTCGAGTTGCAATTCTGGTTGCGGTGCAAAGTTTTTGATAACTAGTTCTTTGCCAATTTCTACCCCGTTGACCGTAGCCACTGCCAAAACGCGAGCTCGAGCCCGTCTGTCGGGTGAAAATAGCGTGACCCACGTTACCCCACCAGTGTCAGGTGAACCTAGTCCGGTTGCGTTGCGCAGCGGATAATCGGTTGCTATGGGAAAGCGCGCGCGGTTGTAAATGTTGGCGTTGTTGGTGAGGGTGATAGCTTGGTTGCCAACAATCCCTAGGTCACCAGGTAAGGCAGCTTCGCCGCCAGCGTCAGCAGCGCCAAACAAGGTGCTACCTACGGCGTCATCCCAACCTTCGTCAATAAGCCAACGCACTTGCGCGCCCGCAACCGGATATACCTCGCCGTCATCATCTTGATAGCCCACAAACGCCGCTACCAAGTTTTGGCTAAAACTAGGTGCAAATTCGTTTTTTTCATCGTCGCTTGGCGGGTTAAGAGGATTGTTTAGGTCAAAGCCTCCCTCGAGGTCCTCGAGCCAGACATGAAACACAAACCGGCCTGCTTGTAGATCGCCGTCTTCAAATTCAACGAGGTTGTTATCTGCATCTGAAAACACAGCGTTCACACCAACCTCTTCAAAAACACCTGCTTGTTGTCCCCAAGCATGCGCTGCCAACAAACTTACTAATAGTCCTATTAGCAACTTATGCGAATAGTTCATAAACATTGTCTCCAATTCTATTTGTCGTACCATCTCGAGCTTTCAACCATTCAAAATTTTCAAACTATTAATGAATAGCGGATATATACTTTTGCGTCTATTAAGTGTCTCCATAGTAACTTTGCAAAATGGAACGCAAATGAATCATGTTCCTTAACCGCTACCGCTATCTGTATTTTGCAGATGCAGATAGGAGATACTTAATTTAGCCTCTACTCTTGGTAACGGCTTGCCATCATTGACATGGTGTTACCGAACTAATGTACTTATTCACTCCTTCCAAAATCACGTTAGTAACAAAAAACGACATGTGTTTCTCAACAAGTTGCTAAAGCTTTGTGCCACCCAAAGTTGGCAGCTAATTAATCAATCGCAACCGGTAGCACAATCACAATAATGGACTGTTTTACGTTGGCGATAGAGTTATATCGCGGAAAATAGCGGTACAACCATACCTATCTAAGCCAAAAATGCCCTGTTAACCTCACTAAATGTGAGGTTAGGTCATCGAACAAACAACCTTGTCAAAATTGTTTGGAAAGATGACCGTATAACTTGAAAGGAAGTTGGTTATGAAATTTACACCGAAAAATGCATTGGCTAGTTTACTAGTCGTGTTTGTTCTTGCTTCGTGCGGTCCCAATAATGACGCTGATAGCACCACCACGCCCAGCACCACCACGCCCAGCACGACTACCCCTGCTACAACGCCTGCTGAAACACCTGCCGAAGCTGCTGAAGATGCTGCCGAGGATGTAGCTGAAGATATTGCCGAAGCCACCGACACTGCTGCTGACGCCGTTGCCAATGCTGCAGATAACGTTACCGATGCTACTGAAGATGTCGCGGAGGAAGCAGCTCAAGAAGCAAGTGATTTGGTAGCTCGAGCTGAAGTAGCTGTAGAAGATGCCGCTGAAGACGCTACGGCTGCCCTAGCAACTGCCAGAGATGACATTAACGCTCGGTTTGAAGGGCTTGACTTAGAAGAAGCTACCGAGGAAAACATCAACAGTGCTCGAGCCGCCCTTGGTGATACCCGCAGCCAACTTGCTGCTGCCTACGAAAACGCTGACGAAGAAGGACAAGCTTTGTGGACAGAGTTATCTGCCGAATTTGACGAAGCAGAAAGCGCACTCGAAAACGGTACGGACAACGCTCTAGAACAAGTCCAGACTTTAATTGAACGCTTGCAGATAGAGTTAGCTGATTAACCTAGATTATGTATAGCAGTTTCAGGGTTATACTAAAGTGAGGTTTAAGTGTCACGAAGTGATACTTAAATCGCTCGTGAGAGCGTACCCTCATACGATGTAGTCTATGACATTATTCTTTTGGGTTAGTATTAGTTCCTCATACCAAGTGGGTCGATTTTTACTCCCCCAGGTCACACGCGCAACTGCCTGTGGCAGTTACTCATAGAAACGCTATTAAAATTGTAGCAATGCAAATTGGCTCATCCTTTAATAAGATGAGCCAATTTACGTTGTAGGATTAATTTTAGCAATTCCAGGATTAGTTCCCCCATATTAAACGGGTCGATTTCTACTCCCCTAGGTCGCACGCTTAACTGACGTGACTGACATGCGATCGAGTTTTGATGTATTTAGCACGTAAGTACTTAAAGCCTTTGTAAATCAATAGCGACAAATAAATCATAAACAGTACCCTCCTCGAGCTGTTGCTAATCACTTAACGGTGATAATCACTTTGCCTTTAGCACGCCCTTTTTCTACATACGCAATTGCCTCGGGAACCTCACTTAATGGGTAGCGTTTGTCAATTATTGGGGTGAGCTTGCCTTGCCTCACCATATCTGCAAGTATCTCTAGATCACCTGTATTGGCCTTTGCCAACATGGTTGTAAAGCTTTGTCCACCCTTTTTAGACATGAGCGGCCCCATCAACATCGTTTGGAATAAACGCTGGCTCGAGCCCCCAACCAACACATAGTTTCCGGTGGAACTTAACGCAAGCTTAACTTCAGCCAGAGGTCGGAACGCAGCAGCATCAATAATGAGGTCGTACCGCTGACCCATTTTCGTAAAGTCATCTTGCTTGTAGTCAATGATTTTATCTGCACCAAGCTTGCGCACCATGTCTACTTTTGACGTGCTGCATACTGCGGTAACGTGCGCGCCAAAGTTTTTGGCAAGTTGCACTGCAAAACTACCAACCCCACCAGATGCGCCGGTAATTAACACTCTCTGTCCAGCCTGAACTTGGCCGTGATCTCGCAGGGCTTGAAGTGCTGTGATGGCAGCTACAGGTACAGCCGCAGCTTGCTCAAAGCTCACGTTTTTCGGTTTGGCAACAAGCGCCGTTTCCGGTACGGTGACATACTCCGCAAAACTACCGAGGCCGTCATCAGATAAATCTGCCATAACTTCATCCCCAACAGAAAAGTTGCTGACAGCAGCGCCTACGCTCACAACGCTCCCGGCCATGTCACTACCGAGCACGGGATACTTTGGCTTGGTGAACCCAAATAAGAGGCGCATGACAAACGGTGTGCCCCTGAGCAAATGCCAATCGCCAGCGTTGACTGCGGCTGCATGAACTTTGACGAGGACTTCATTATCTTTGGGTACAGGGCTATCAAGGGTTTGAAATTTAAGGACGTCGGGTGAACCGTAACGTGGTTGGACAATTGCATGCATGATGGCCTCCTCTAAAACCTGTGCAACTAGCGTGTCGTCTTGATCTGTTTAGAGGATAGCGCCGCAGGGGTGATCTCACTAGACACTAAAGTGTTAGTGAGGGTGTGGGAGGCAACCTTATTGTTGAGATATGGTTGTTGTGATGCTTTTATTACGGCATCACCTCTTGGCTGAGGCGTTCAGCATAGTGCGCAAGTAAACGCTCAACCTCTGCAAAACTATCTGCTGCCACCACTAGCGTTACAAATTCTTGATTGCTCAAACGAGTGACAACCTCGGGTGCGTCATAGGGACTAGTATCTGCAAAGGGTGTTTTGGAGGGTACGGCGATGAGGCCAGCAAAGCCCTCACGGACTGTTGGCAAGCTGTAAGGTTGGTGCTGAAAATCAGCCACCTCGAGCCGGGCTGCTTCTTGCCACATAACAATTCCCGTTGCCGCTTCAATGACCTTGTCGATGTTACCCCCGGCTACTCTAGCGGCTGTCTCGAGAAAATACCACGTGCCATCTTCCGCCAAAATAAACTCACTGTGGCTGGGCCCGCGTGGGTAGCCCATCACGCTGAGTAATTGCCTGTTGAGGTTCAAAAGCGCTGTTGCGTTGTCGCCATCTTGAGGTAGGACTCGAGTCGTGAACACACCCCGTCCTTGTAAGGCTGTCATGGGCGGCACGCCGTAGTTGCTAGCCAGGGCAAATTGCAGTTCACCCCGCCACATGAGGGCGTCAACGTGGAAGACCTTACCGGGAATAAACTGCTCGAGCAAGTGATTCGAGCGTTCATCACCAAGTCCGTGCAGTGCGTCCCAAACCTCACCTGCTTGGTAAAACTTACGAATACCTTCGGAACCTGCCATCGTACGCGGTTTAACGAGCCAAGGCGCTGGTGTGGTGTCTAAAAAGTGATTAATAGCAGCATCGTTGAAACAGCCTACAAAACCGGGCACTTTAATGCCTGCTTGCCTTGCTCGCACGCGCATAGCTAACTTGTCGCGAAATAACCGTGCAGCGCTATCTCCCAAGCCTGCCAAACGCAAGTGTTCACGCAGCGCAGCCGCCGTTTCCACGTCGTAGTCATCCAGCGCGACAATGCGGTCAATCTCACGGCTGCGGGCCAGGTAACTTACGCCATGCGTAATATCCGGCTGATGGCGGATGTCTGCCATGGTGAATTGCTCGTCGATGGCGTGCCAACACCAAGCTTCTTCTTTGAGGCGGTCGTTGGTCACCAAAATGACGTGGCAGCCCGCTTGTTTGGCGGTTTCTAAAAAGGCTAAGCCTTTAATTTCGCTAGCTAAGGCGAGTACGGTAGGAGCTCTTGGAGAAGGTGTATCTGCAGAAAGTGAGGGTGTTGCGTCTGACATGGGTTATTGTAACGCGCGCGTTCAGATTTTGCTGCTTGACTGTGAGAGGCTGCCTAAATTTCCTTGGCAACATCAATTTGAGGCTCGAGCTAGTTTCTTACTTCAAATGTTCTGCGTAATAAGCTCAAAAAGTATTGGGAACAACGTTACAGACAAAGAAAGCTGTAAGCAATTAGCAAAACCATGGTGTTTTTTATCCTAAACGAAATAAGGTTATTTTGATCTATTTTGCAGATAAACTTCTGGTATTGCAGTAAAGGTCACCCGATATAGTTATGCTTAAGGGCGCTCATACAAATTCTTAAGTGGTTATGGCAATACGCTCAAGCATCGCACGAATGTATCTTTTATGCCGTCACCGTTACAAGCTGCTTGTCGATATTCAACTCACTTAAATGCAGCAGACAAGACTTTTGAATTTGACACCTGTCCTGATAACTCGAGCTTTCCTGGCAACATGACCTTTCTAGGCTTGTGCCTAGTTTGTTCAAGCTGTTCAAACAACAGTTCGGTGGCAGTGCTACCGATTTTGTAACCGGGTTGATGCATGGTAGCAACCGCAAATCCTGCTGTTAGCGGACTACTATCAAAATGGGCTAAGGCGACATCTTTGCGCATATTTAGCCCTGCTGCCATGGCTAGACTCACAAGTTGGTATGCACTGTAACCACTGGCAGCCACCACTGCTAAGGGTTCAAGAGTTGGTTTATAGGTCACAAAAAGTTGTTGCTGACGGATTTCGTCACCAATGAACTGCAATTCAGACGTATCTTCAAGTTGGTACTTGCGCAATGCTGCACGATAACCCTCAAGGCGCTCGTGCACACTAGAAGGTAGCCCCAAGGTTTGGTAGTAAGCAAAAGCAACGCGTTTGTGGCCTTGCTGAATGAGCACTTCTGTTAAACGAAACGCAGCTCGATAGTTGTCGGTACCAACGTAGTCAGCATCCAAGCCACTAAACTCCTGGTCAATGAGCACAAAAGGGTAGTTGCTAGCGTGTAATTTTTTAAAGAGGCGTACATCGTCGTGAGGTAAAACCAACACCCCTGCAAACCCAGCTGTCTGCATGCGGTTAATTTCGAGTTGCTCGAGCTTACTCGAATGCTTTGAATAACTGTAAACAAGGTGATACCCGCGTGCAGCACAGGTAGCTTGAATACCTTGCAGGATATCGAGTGCAAAGCGGTCGTCTAGCTCAGGAAATACGCCGCCGATAATCCGCCTTTTTAACCCGTCTTGAGCTACGGCTGCTTTTGTTTGCTGAGGTTGTTGCGGTGAAAAAGATACAACTGTACCAAGTTTTGTCTTACGACTTACCAAACCCGCATCGTTTAGTGCTTGCAGCGCTTGGCGTACCGTACCGCGACTTATCTGCAGCTTCTTACTCAGCTCGAGTTCAGTTGGCAATTTACTACCCTCAGGCAACTCGCCAGCCAAGATAAGCCCTTGGTAATAGCTAAAAAGTTGCTGATGTAAAGGTAGTTTGCTGCCACGTTCAAGCTGCAACTGAGCTAATTTCTTGCTGATATCATCACCATTATCATAATTAGGAGCGCTGCCAGCATTCCTAGTTAATGAGTATAACATTGCCGTAGCACTGTTAAGTTTTGTAATCTCTTTGGCAAAATTAGTTTGGTTTCTTCTTTAACAGCACGTCCCTGATTGATCATTTAATCTGTACAAAGCATCTCTCAATCTACCTAAATAGCGCCAAATAGCACGTGGTGGTACCCCTTTGAGTTCTATAAACGCACAAAGTGGCTTGACAAACGTATGGCCGTCAGGATACATTTTGTCTATACAAATAACAAGTCGCACCGCATAACGCCGTGATTTAGCTCGAGCTCTAAGTAGGCCTTAAAGGCCTCTGGGTTCTAACCAACTTCTTCGCTGCAACATCGTACTTTTATTTACAAGAGTACTTGTTCTAGATGTTGTCACTTATTGTCACTAAATCACTAATTGTTCTTGTAAACGTATGATGCTTATGTGGTAGAGCTTTTGGAAAGGGGGGGTCGTCTAGCTCGTAGTTACGTTATTTACCACAGTCACGTCATTAACTAGTAGCATCCTTCACTTTGAGCTAAACGCAGTGCTCTCACCTAGCTTTTGTAGCTCTGTCTAACTCAAACTCACTAGTTGATGACGCCACCTAGCTAGATTTTGAATAACTTATGCATGCTAGTTGTTTTCCAACCTGGTAAGTGCAGTTGTAGGTAAGTGTAGTAGGTAAGCAACACTACGAATAAACGCGCAACTCGGCTTTCGTCAAATACATCAACAATTAGATTAAAACAAATTTTACTTGGAGGTTAATGTCATGAAAATAAGTCGTTATTTTGTTGTATTTTGCGCGCTACTGCTTAGCAGTGCTCTCGCACAGACAGAAGTTTTACTGTGGACAAGTCATGGTGAACCTGACCTCAGCGCAATTAGAGCCATCGCTGACCAGTACAACAGCGAACACGACGACATTCAAGTTAATGTTGTACAAGTCCAAGGTGATGAAACAGATGTCACCAAACTTATGACGGCTGTACGTGGTGGTACTGGGCCAGACATCTACATGCTTGACCGTTTTGTGGTGGCTCAGCGGGCAGCCGACGGCCTCTTGCAAGATCTTTCACCTTACATGGGAGATATGGCCGGCGAACCACTTGCAGAGTATCTTGATTTTGCACGCCAAGAAGCTATGTTAGCCGGTGTTCCTTATGCACTTCCGTTTGATACTGATGCACGCGCACTCTATTACAACATCGATATACTCGAGGAAGTCGGTGTTGACGCCAGTATTTTAGATCCAGCTAACGGTCCTGTAAGTATGGACATCGTCTTAGAAATTGCAGCCCAAGTAGACCAAAAAAACAGCCAAGGCAATTACGAACGCATGGGTTTTGTACCTTGGCACGAACAAGGTTGGCACTACACCTACGGCTTTAGTCACGGCGGAGACTTTTACGATGCTGAAACCTGTCAAGTAACGCCGGACGATCCAAACGTAGTAGCAGCTTTCCAATGGGCTTATGACTATGCGGCTGAAAAAGGTCCGCAACAAGTGCAAGCATTCCGCCAAGCGTTTACCCGTCCTGACCTTCCTCCTCAGCAAAACCCATTTATGACTGGGCAGCTTGCGATGGTCATTACAGGTGACTGGATGATTTCTGGTTTACGCCGCTACGCACCTGATCTTAACTACGGCATCACCTTTATTCCTACGTTTGAAGGTCAAGATTCAGCAACGTGGGCTGGCGGTTGGTCGTTGGTGATGCCTCAAGGCGCTAACAACCCCGAAGCTGCTTATGACGTCATGTCATACATGGCTGGTGAGCCTGGGCAACGCCTTTACACCTCCCAAAGCCAGCACCTTCCTACAATTACCTCGCTCCTTGAAGACGAGTCACTCTATGAATCTACCCACTTGTTCTTTAGAGAGTTATTACCCCTAGCCAAAAGCCGTCCACCACTGCCTGTTGGCGCACTGTATTGGGACGAACTGAGTACAGCTTGGGAAAAAGCTTACTTAAACCAAGAAGACCCA
>CAZMCW010000006.1:0-2787 GCA_964564405.1 uncultured bacterium | reverse complement strand
CAACTGCAACCTTTCTGCGCCCAGCTTACGGCCGGCAACTAGAGAAGAGCGAGTTAGATAAAGTTTTGTTATCAGCATAAAAATGCCGGGGAAACCACTCCGGCATTTTTGCTTGGAGGCTTTGTGAAACGTTTGTTTTTGACCAAGCTTGAACGCCGCAACCTGCTGCTTGGATTGCTTTTTATCTCACCTTGGTTAGTTGGTTTTTTTGTGTTTACGCTCTACCCTATCTTCTACACATTACGCATCAGCTTTACGCGCTATAGCGGTTTTGGTACACCTATGTGGATTGGCTGGGCTAACTATCGTGGGCTGTGGACTGACGTTGTCTTTTGGCAATCGTTGCGCAATACACTTTACTACACAGCTTTAGCTGTTCCACTAGGCATTGTTGTGGCGTTAGCGATGGCTATTGCCATGAATCAACCTTTGCGTGAAATACCTATTTACCGTGCGGCGTTGTACTTGCCATCAATCTTGCCACTGTTTGCTGTATCGTTTATTTTTATTGCATTACTTGATCCTTACAGAGGCATTGTAAACCGCCTGATGGTGTTGGTAGGACTACCCAACATCAATTGGTTTGGCGACCCACGTTATGCCAAGCTGGCGCTGGTACTACTGGCCCAATTTGGTGCCGGTAACACAGCCTTAGTTTTTTTGGCAGGTCTTAAAGCTATTCCCAAAACGCTTTACGAAGCTGCCCTGCTAGATGGTGCTGGTCCCATAAAACGCTTTTTTAGCGTCACCTTACCGCTTATGACGCCAGTCATCCTCTACGCGCTCATTTTAGGCTTGAGTTTGGGACTTCAAGTGTTTACTCAGTCTTACATCATTACCAGTGGTGGGCCTGCCAATGCCACAAATTTTTACGTGTACTACTTGTACAATCAAGCTTTTCGTTACAGCAACATGGGGGCAGCCTCAGCTATGGCTTGGGTGCTGTTTATTATTACCTTAATACTGTCGGTACTTATTTTCCGCAGCTCTAAAAGCTGGGTGAACTACGAAACGGTCGCCTAACTATGATGCAACCTTCTAGTACATCCAGCACTGTAGCAACTATGCCCATTAACACCATTAGAAGTCGCCGCCGCAAACGGGCTAAAATTGTACAAAAGTGGGTCTCGAGAAGCCTGCTTGTCCTGTTTAGTATTGCCATGTTATTGCCGCTTTATTGGATGTTTGCTACTGCACTTAAGACAGACCTCGAGCTAGCTCAGTTTCCGCCTAGTTTGTTCCCCCGCGAGCCCCAATGGAGTAACTTTAGGGAGGCTGTTAACTACATTCCCTTTTTTACATTTTTACGCAATACGCTAATTATTACAGCACTCACAATTTTAGGTGCAGTGTTATCAAATCCGCTTATTGCTTACGGCTTCTCGCGTATTAAATGGATTGGCCGCGACAAGGTTTTTTTGCTAGTGATGGCTACAGTATTTATTCCTTTTCCAGTAGTTATTATTGCACTTTTTGACATCTTTGCTAAACTTCGTTGGATCGACACCTTTTTACCATTAGTTGTACCCATGTTTTTTGGCAATGCGTTTTGGATTTTCTTAATGCGTCAATTTTTGCTGCAAATTCCGCTAGATATTTCTGATGCGGCCCGCATTGATGGTGCTAACGAATTTCAAGTATTTAGCCAAGTCGTCTTGCCACTCACCCTACCAGCAGTTGGCGTCATTGCTATTTTTGCAGCGCTCAACGCTTGGAACGACTTTATTGGACCGCTTATCTACTTACATTCAGAAAACAAATACACACTAGCGATTGGGCTAACCTTTTTCAGATCGCAATACGACGTGCAGTTTAACTTGCTCATGGCTGCATCAACCCTCATCGTGCTACCTGTTATCGTCATCTTTTTGACGTTTCAAAGGGCATTTTTAGATGGAATTACGTTAGGAAGTGTGAAGTAGATTATTAAATTCAGATCACAGTACCTAAAGCTTGCTCGAGCCCAACTTACAGAGCAAAATTCAGATGAGCTGAAACATCAACAGCTATCGTCATCTTGTGCGTTCCGCTAAAGTACCCGGTTGATACGCCGCGCAGCAAGGTGATAATTGTAGTGTGCTAGAGCTGGCACGAGTACTAACAAACTTGGCGGAAACTGCCAACCTAACCACGCGACAACACTGGCACATCCTACCGAAAGCAGCGTCACATCAAGTTGACTCATACCCAACATTACGGCGACGCGCAGACTTGACCAAAGCGGCAAATTACTTTGCACCCGAAGGGTAAAAAGAAATGCAGACGTAGCAGCAAAAAGTAGACACGCGAGCATGAGCAACGCTAGCGCTAGCACTTGCCAACTTGTTGCAAGCAGGCCTATTAGCAAGCCGTTTGTTACTAGGAGCGCTAATAGAAAAAGCCAAACCAGCCCAAGCAAAGTGTCTGACCTAGCATAGTTTCGTAGGCGCAATAAAAGCGGACCATAAAAAGGATCATCTGGATTGTCTTGCCAAGTTTTGAAAACAGCGTAAAGCCCGGCGGTAACAGGTACAAGTGTGATGACTAATAGCGCGCCAAGCAACCAACACAAGCCCAAAAGAAAATAATTGCTCAGCCTTGTCAACCACCAATACCAAGAACTGTTAAGTGTCTGCACACTAATGAGGATACAACCTAAGCACCTACAAGTTAAAGGCAGTACCCATCAAACCCAGCAGTGCCCGTTATTAACTACTCAGTGCACATTAAAAAACGCAGTTTTTAGATAGGAGTAGCGTTTCCACGAGTAACTGCCACAGGCAGTTGCGCGTGCGACCTAGGGGAGTA
>CAZMCW010000005.1:32960-34093 GCA_964564405.1 uncultured bacterium | reverse complement strand
AAGTCCCATTCCTCGCACCATGTTGTTAAAGCCTCGAGCAGCTCGAGGCTTTTTTCTTTGAATATAAACATGCAACGAGAATATCACCAGCAGTTCCAGGATTGGTTCCCACGCACTGAGCGGGTCGATTTCTACTCCCCCAGGTCGTACGCGCAACTGTCTGCGGCAGTTACTTGCGGAAACGCTACAACACGCAACGAACCTCAGTATGTCGGGCACGTTTTCAAGATGCTGCACGCTAGCTTAAGCAAGCTAGCGTAGTGTATCCCTGTAAACAACTTGTTAGACTAGCATATTTGAGTTGGCGTCGCGCAACATCGCGTCGGCAACCTAGGTAACAACTTAGATGTGATACCTCTTTTGGTTCATTCCTTAATGAATTAAATTACATAGAACGTAACGTGTAGAAATAGCTGACGGTTCTAATGGAAACGGCATAAACACCTGCAGGTTTTATATCGTATTTAATCGGAATCAGTACAAGCAGTTTAGACTGGAGAACCCTTATGCAAGCCACCTTACTTGAAAAAGAAGCGATTCATGCCAAATTTTCGGTAGAAATTCCTGCTGATGACGTTGACCAAGCCTACAAAACAGTTCTTCGCGAAATTGCTCGGCAGGTCAAAATCCCTGGCTTTCGCCCCGGTAAAGCCCCCCGCAACATTATTGAAGCGCGAGTGGGTAAAGACGCTGTTCAAGATGAAGTTCGCAGCGCGCTCGTTGAGCGGTTTTATCCGCGGGCGATTAAGCAGCTCGAGCTTAACCCCATTCAAATCAACATAGATAAAGTAGACCCAGTCGAAGGTGAAGCCTACATCTTTGAAGTAGACGCTGAACTTTATCCAGAGGTGACCCTACCAGATATACAAGAGATTGTTATCGATACCGAAGTTCCCACCGTGAGTGATGACATGGTGGCAGACGCCGTAAGTCAAATACAAGATGAAAATGCTGTCCTCACGCCGGTAGAGCGCCCTGTTGAAGCAGGTGACTATTTGCTGCTCAAACTTGCTAGCTCGCCTGACTCAAACCCCATGCCCCTTGACCTCAGCAATGCAGATGACGCGCTTGCCACGCAACTGCTTGGTAAAACGCTCAACGAAGAAGTTGAGATCACCATCACCTTACCGCGT
>CAZMCW010000005.1:0-32860 GCA_964564405.1 uncultured bacterium | reverse complement strand
CAACGCGAAGAACTTATCGATAAATTGGTTGAGAACAGCACCTTTGAGTTACCCGAAAGCTTAATCAATCAAGAAAGAGCAAGCTTGTTACGCAGTTTAGAGCGCGACCTCGAGCAACGCGGGCTCACCCTCAAAGGCTACTTTGATTATCTGGCAACTCAAGAAGGCGAAAGCAAAGACGAGTTTGAGCAAGACTTAAGCGACAAAGCTAAACAGTCTGCTGCACGCGAAGTAGTGCTCGGAAAACTTATGGAAGAACGCCGAGTATCTTTGTCTGAAGCCGAGTTTAAGCGCTCGCTAGAGGTTATGGCCCACTATCAAAACACAACCCTTCCTAAGTTGCGCCGCGACCTTGGTGAAAACGGCCTCCGCAACTACCGTTACATGCTCGAGCGCGACAACACCCTTAATGCTGTTTTAAATGAACTTTTGGGTGAAGACGGCACGCAAGACACTACTAGTGAAGATAGCACTCAAGAAGACACCCTGCAAGCCGGTGATACCCAAGACGCTAACACTGAAGTTGTTGTCGAAGCAGAGTTACCTTCATAAGTGCGGTTATTGCTTCTGTATAAGGTGCGGGTACGACTGAGTCGGATTCACATTCAATTGTTTTTTCTCAGGGGTGCCACACTCGACGTCTTGTAGAAACCCTACATCTGGCGAATGTTTGTTCTAATGACAGTAAGTTGACATCGCCAGATATCATGTGTGTTCTGTACAAACTAAACGCAACAAACTTCTAAGGAGGCGTTATGCCACTAGTACCCTATGTAATTGAACAAACCGGGCGCGGCGAGCGCACCTATGACGTCTATAGCCGCTTGCTGAAAGAGCGCATCATCTTTTTAGGCTCAGCGATTGATTCTGAGGTCGCCAATGTGATTGTTGCGCAGCTTTTACTGTTACAATCACAGTCTGCTGATCGTGAAATTCAAATTTATGTGAACAGTCCTGGTGGGTCGGTAGATGCTGGCCTAGCTATCTACGACACCATGCAGTTTATCAGCGCACCGGTGAGCACTATTTGTGTAGGCATGGCTGCATCTATGGGCGCACTGTTACTGATGGCAGGTAGCCATGGTAAGCGTTTAGCACTGCCGCACTCACGCATTATGATTCACCAGCCGCACATTCACGGCGGTGGCATTTCTGGGCAAATTAGTGACATTGAAATTGAAGCACGCGAACTTGTGCGCAACAAACGCGTTTTTATGGAAATTATGTCGCACCATACGGGTAAAACCATCAGCGAGATTGAGGCTGACAGTGACCGCAACTACTACATGACCGCTGAAGAAGCATGTAACTACGGTCTTATTGACGAAGTGGTCACCCGTGATGGCATGGCTTTACCTGGTTTGCGTATGGCGCTCGAGGAACAGATATAACACGTTTTGAATGAGCTTGCTGATAAAAGTAGGCTCACTTTGTTTTACCCTTCAATCCAAAAGTACTTACTTCTAACAAGTAAGCGTCGGTATGAGCTTGGTATTCTCCAAATAAGCTTTTAGACGAATTGAAGTAGAGATTCTCTAGCAACCACATGATAGTTGACTAGACAGGCTACATTGTACTCTTTTTAAAAAGATACGAGAAAGTAACTTCATAGCTTATTCATTCAGACAAACGCTTTCACATGCATACTGACAAATGAGATAGAGTTTCTTACTCATAGCGTTTCCACGAGTAACTGTTACAAGCAGTTGCACGTGCGACCTAAGGGAGTAGAAATCGATCTGCTCAGTATGGGGAACCAATCCTGGAACTGCTATTATTATTAATAAGAGTGTCTGGTGTTTGTGGAAGTTCATTGGTGTAAAAATTGACTCATACCAAGTCCGACTAGAACGTAATGAACTCCGTAGGAGTTTATGATGTGTTTTGTCGGACTTGGTATCTGTTTCTGCTCGCTCCGCTCGGGTTACTTTGTTACCAAAATAACCGGAAAGGGTATCACTCACTCATAACTGAGCTTATTAAGATGCCTTACCGAACGCTAACTGAGGTCAATCTCACCTAAACGCTGTTGCAATGGTTCAACACATGCTTCTCATTTGTTGATAGAATCAGCACACACCTGATCGCGAACCAGAGTAAATTAATTTGTGCTAATTGTAACGATTTTGTTAACAGAGCTAATTAGACAGGTGTACTACAGTCTATTTATGCTCAACTCAAGTTTAGTTTTAGTCTAAAGAAAATGTAAAAGGCCTTTGAATAACAACGTAAAAATCTAGACGTAATTAGATCAACTTTAGGGTCAAAACTAGACAAAATTATTGCGTTTGCATAGTAATCAAACGCAAATCGAACCAAGATAGCCATACTGTACAACTTTGCCAACTTGCATCACTGTAAATACAGTATTTTCAACAGCATCTTTGAAAGGATAGAACAGCCCATGTTCACTAGGCTTACATCAGTACAGCAGTTACGTCAACAGGTGGGTTGGCAATGACTGCGCATGACACGCAAACAGATTCATTTCGGCTGCCTACGCCTAGAGAAATTAAGAGTTATCTTGACCGCTATGTCATTGAGCAAGATAACGCTAAAAAGACGCTGGCTGTAGCTGTTTTTAATCATTACCGGCGCTTGCAATACCCCGAAGCTGAGTTACAAAAAGCCAATTTACTGATGATTGGCTCGAGCGGTACGGGTAAAACTTTACTTGCGCAAACCCTAGCCAATATTTTGCACGTGCCTTTTGCAATTGCCGACGCAACGACCCTCACCGAAGCTGGCTATGTTGGTGACGACGTTGAAAACATCATCGTACGACTTTTACAAACAGCGGATTACAACATTTCAGCGGCTGAGCGGGGCATTATTTTCATAGACGAAATTGATAAAATTTCCCGTAAAAGTGAGTCGGCGAGCATCACCCGCGACGTTTCTGGCGAAGGTGTGCAACAAGCACTTCTTAAAATTATTGAAGGTACCATTACCAACGTGCCACCTCAAGGTGGGCGTAAACACCCTCAGCAAGAACTTATTCCAGTTGACACCAGCCGTATTTTGTTTATCTGTGGCGGCGCGTTTGAGGGTCTAGCGGATATTATTCGTAGCCGCGTAGACACTACTAATGTAGGTTTTGGACACAATCCAGACGACAACGAGTACACTGACGACAGCCATATTTTGTCCCATATTAGCCCTGAAGATTTAATTGCCTTTGGCTTAATTCCTGAACTTGTAGGGCGACTTTCGGTAATTACCACCCTCGGGGATTTAAGTGTTGACGCGCTCATGCGCGTGCTGACCGAACCACACAACGCGCTTATTAAACAGTATCAAACGCTGTTAGCCATTGAGGGAATTGAACTTGGCTTTAGCGAAGATGCCCTTTACGAAGTTGCTAGTCGCGCGAAGCAGCAAGGTACTGGCGCGCGGGGCTTGCGGTCCATTTTGGAAAAGACCTTGCTCGAGCTCATGTACGAAGCTCCCGGCAGTGACATTATGGCAATTGATGTTAATGCTAGTAACCTCGACGACCCTGACACAATTTTAGACCAAGCTAGTCGGCGTAAAACGGCTTAACAATAGCTACTAATGTAAATCAATAATCTTACAACTTAGTTTACTATGTCATCACTTGCAAAAATCAACTATGCGGTTTAGGCTTAAATAATCGGTGACTTCTACTGTAATTAAACACGAACTTCACATGCGTGGGTCGGCAGCGCTGTTGTATTTGAGTTGCAACGTGATTAGCGATATTGACCACGTGTTTAATGCTCGAGCGGACCTAGCTTGCTACGTAAGTGCTGTTAATATTTGTGTTCGCGCTCAGCAACTTGTGCAACATACCCAATTAAACCGGCAGTGGCGTGCAACCAACTTGCGCGACTGGGTGCTCATATTAGACCATGGTTCACGCGCGCAAGATATTACAATGCAAGGTCATTGGGCGTCGCTGTTAGCAACGTCTGTACTACCTGATGCTGAGTTACCCAATTTAGTTATATCTTCAGGTGTTACGTCTTCAGGTGCAGCATATTTATCTCCGCGCCATGTTGATGTTACTGCGCAGTTGAACTTGCAAGACATAGACGCGCTCGAGCACCTTTACCACACTGCAAACCCAGTTGATCTAAGCTCAAGAGCATCGGTAGATGCAACAGCTGTTGAAGCAAGTTACCTCTGCAAACAGCTTAACTTGAGGGCAAGCACGTGCAAACTTGTCTTGCGGCACCTCCACGAGTTGGGGCTTGTACAAGCTGTTACCAACGCTGTTACTAACAGTGAAGACCCTCACAAGCATGGTCACAAAGATTCTGACAACAATAATTTTGACAACAATGGTTTTGACAACAAAGATTCTGACAACAATAATCATGATAGCTACGACAATAGTGATAGTAGTGACGACATCCGCTCCCCTCACGACACCCAAAACGCCTACCACACTCACGACACCCGCACCCCCATGCGCCACGTTATGTTAGCACCAGATGGTGTTCAGCTCATGCGCCGTTTGCACGTTGCAACTGCCCACACGCTGGGTCTCACCTCACCTTCGGACACAACCTCACCTGAGATAACACCGCCTTCACAACAAGAGTGACACGTTAACTACTGGAGTGTACTTATACTAAATTGACTCGAGGATGTCATAATCTGAATCGTCTAAGGGTACACGCTCACGCGTTTTTTGCATGGCACGTTGTGCCATGCAAAAAGCACTTTAGTATTATGCCAGCTCGAGTAACACTCCTGCAAAAGCCTTACCGCATAACACTTACTGTGTAAGGTTAAGCCCGTGCTAGACTTAACAGCATGACATTGACGCTGAGTGAACTTAGCTATTATCCCATCAAATCGGCTGCTGGCATTCAGGTAAACGAGGCTGTGCTCGAGCCACGTGGGCTCCAGCATGATCGCCGTTGGTTGGTTGTGGACGAAGCTGGCATGTTCATCACGCAGCGTACCCTGCCCAAGTTGGCGTTACTCAGACCAGCTTTAGATAATCAGCACGTGACCCTGCAAGGGCCGAGCATGACGCCGCTAACATTGCCCTTAAGTTCAGATAATCAGCCTGCTCAGCAGATGATGGTAACCATCTGGAACAACACTGTATCTGCGTGTACGGTCAGCCCTGACGCTAATGCTTGGTTGAGTGATTTTTTAGAAACACCTGTGCGCCTCGTCACCATGCCAGATGATAGCTTGCGCCCTGTAGACAGCAATTACGCTCAAGCAGGCGCACACAACATTGTCAGTTTTGCAGATGGGTTCGCTGTGCTGGTCATTAGTGACGCGTCATTAGTAGACCTCAACAGCCGCTTAGATGAAGATTTACCCATGAACCGTTTTCGTCCTAATTTAGTGGTCAGTGGTGCGCCCGCCTATGCCGAAGACACCTGGACAAGCATGCACATAGGCGAGGTTGTCTTGCGGATTGTCAAACCGTGTGTGCGCTGCGTGGTCACAACTACGAACCAAACAACTCTAGACCGAGGCCGTGAACCTCTTAAAACTTTAGCGACTTACCGGCGTGCAATGGGCGGCGTCATCTTTGGGCAAAATGCTGTGGTAGTTAACCCCGGCAGGCTCGAGCTTGGTATGCCTATTGAGCTAAGGTGATAATGTTCATCATCTCAAGTCACGTCTGCTTTTGAAGATATTTGGTGCTGATTCAGATAGCTTTGCCACGATCAACGAGAACATCCTCAGCTAAGTCGCTTTTGAGCAAACGCACGCAAGCCAGCTACAACCAGAGTGAGCAGCGCTAGCACCGCAAGCAAAATGATGCTGAGTGCGGCGGCTTCGTTGCTGTAACCCGCTTGCTCGAGGTTAAACACCAACCAGCCCAAGGTCTCACTGTTAGAACTTGCCAGCAGTGCCGACAGGGACAGCTCACTAAATGCATTTGAGAAAACGAGTAGTCCAGCTACTGACAGGGCAGGTGCTAAAAGTGGCCCAAGAATGTAATAAAACCGTGTCAGTAGACCCGCCCCATCTAGCGCAGCGGCTTCCTCGAGGCTACTGTCTAACTGTCCCCAAGCTGCTTGCAAAGGTTGCAGTGCAAACGCCAAATAGTGACCAATGTAGGCAAAGAGCAACACGTAAACGGTGCCATACAGATTCATACCCGGCAGCGGTGAGCGCAACCACACCAAAATAAGCGCCAGTCCAAAGACAAGCCCTGGTAATGCGTAGGGTAGCTCCAACACAAGTTGGATGCCCAATGCCACGCGCGGACGCAACTTACCCAACCAGTAGCCAAGGATGAGTGCCGTCACTGCTGCAACAGCTGATGCAACCGCAGCCAGGATGAGGCTGTTGGGGAGGGCGCGCTGAAACGCATCTAGCTCCGTGAAAATAAACTGATAGTGCTCTAAAGTGACCGTTTGCCAAGATAGGGTTACGCCAAACGCAGGTTGTACCGAGGTAATACATAACGCTACCAAGGGTCCAATACTTATAAAAAGTAGTCCTAGCCAACACAGCGGGAGTAACACCCACTGCCACTTGCCGATGTCGTAACGTGCAGGTGGCTCGAGCGTTGTCTCCAGATTACGCCCGCTACGTTTTTGTAAAAGCCAGCGTTGCATCCCCAAGGTAATAAGCGCAGGTACAGCCATAAGTAGCGCCAGTGCCGCCGCTTGATCAAAGTTGGCACCACCCGCTGTAAACGAGGTGACCCGCCGGTAAATCAGCGTCGGTAAAGTGATAAACCGTGCTGGAATGCCTAGCAACGCTTGAATGCCAAAATTGCCGAGTGCCGCTAGAAAACTCAAGATGAACCCCGCTGCTACATTGGGAATAATCAGTGGGATGGTGATAAACCGCCACACTTGCCACAGGCTGGCACCTTCACTGCGGGCAGCTTCTTCAAGTGATTTTGAGACGTTGCGGAGGCCGGAAACAATCACTAAGTAGGCCACAGGCACACTAAAAATAACTAGCAACAAGACGATGCCACGCGGGTTGTAGAGTGACCAGAGGCGGCCCTCGAGCCCCAACATTACCCTTAGTCCACGTTGCAAAAGCCCGGCTGAGCCGGCCCAACTTAGCCACGCTAACGTTAAAATTTGCGGTGGAATAGTAAGCGGCATAAACATCGCCACCCGAAACAAACGGCGCTGCGGCAAAGTTGTTTTTTCAAAAAGCAGCGCGAGCGCAAGTGCAATTAAACTGGCAGTAGAAGCAACCGTTGTTGAAATGATAGCGCTGTGTTGCAAGGCCCGCCGCGCTTGCCTGTTTTGAACTAGCCAGGTAAGAGCGTCACGATCTAGGGCGCGCACAAACAACCGCCAGAGCGGCAATACACAGACCAATAACAACATCCCCCCAATGACAAGCACTAGGGGGAGTAAAGAGGAGTAAGCACGCCCTTGTCTTACCAATCGCGTCAAAAGGTGACGCTTCTGGGGGCGCGCAGCTAGGTTACTCGCCGAAAAGCTCGGCAAATCTTTCTTTGTCTGCATCGCGGGTTTCAGCTAGGGTGGCAGCATCTACACTCAAAATGGTGATGTCAGCGAGGTCAGGGAAGCCAGCCGGCGCGGTCACGTCTGCGCGTAACGGCAAGTAGCCCATGTCGGCAGCGAGGCTTTGTCCTGCTTCAGACAGCAAAAAGTCAATAAACGCGCGGGCGGCTTCGGGGTTTGGGTTGCCGCGAATAATGCCTGCAGGTTCAGTGATAGCCGGTACGCCTTCGTCTGGATAAACCACGGCAACAGGTGCACCTGCTTGCGCTTCACGAATGGGTACAAAGTCGATCATCATGCCGTAAGGGAGTTCACCGCCGGCCACTGTGCGAAACACCGCGCCATTACCTTGGGTGAGGAAGACATCGCGGTCGTTAAGGGCTTCATAGTAGGCAAAGCCAATGCCGTCGGTACGGGAAAGTACCCCTAAGTTATAAGCTGCTGCACCCGAGTAAGAAGGACTTGGCATAGCGACTTGACCTGCCTCGAGTGCAGCAAGTTCTGCCCACGTGCTGATGGGGCTATCTACCATGTTGGTGTTGTAGACAATCACTGTGGCGATGATCTTGGTGCCGTAGTAAAAGCCGTCTGGATCGTAGTAAACGGCGTCAATCGCCTCGCGTTCAGGTGACAGGTAGGGTTCTAACAAGTCTTCTGCTTTGAGGATTTCAAAGGTGGGGGCGTCCGCAACGAGGAGAACATCTGCTTGCGGTTCACCTGCTTCGGCCTCGAGCAACAACCTGCCAATAACCTCTTCGGTACCAGAGCGGAAAATCTCTACTGTTACATCTGGATAAAGCGCTTCAAAGGCTTCGGCTGTACGGGCAGCATCAGCATCTGGTTGGGAGGTGTAAAGGCGCAAGGTACCGCTTTGGGCTAGTGCGCTGCTTGCAAGTAGTAGCACTGTAGTCAACATCAACATACGTTTCATGTAAAAACTCCTTAAAAATAATTTTGTGGTTTGTGTCAAGTTATTTGCATACGTCACGCAACACGCGTAGTTGAACTTTCTCATCATTCATAATTGAACATATCATTTGCAAACCCGCCACAAAGTTGCGATAGACAAATCGTATGCAACGAATGTCAACCCAATGTCAGCCTAATGTCAACTCCAGTATCAGTGTGTCAGCTTGATGTCAGCTCGAGCCTTTGCAGCGTTAACAAACGTGAACAGCAAGTGAATTAACCGTGAGAAAAACCGTCTCACTGTGTTACACTAACTTCAATGAAGTCGTTCACTGTAGTTTTGTTCTTGCTGGTAAGTACACAACTTTTTGCCGTAAGTTGGTCGCAAACTACGGCAGAAGGTCCTGACCTTATCGGCGTGGGTGCCAGTTCGGTACGTGGGCTATATGAGCGCATGTTTGAGGTCTACAACCAAGAACGTGGTATCAACGTGGATTACAGCCCAGACGGTTCTGGGGCAGGTCGGCGTGAAACACTTGCTCAAAACGTGGACTTTGGCACTAGTGATGCCTTTTTAAGTGATACCCAACTTGCTAGCGTGCCTATTGATCCAACCACCGGTGATCCCAACCGCATTTTGCACATTCCGGTAGCCGTTTTGAACGTGGTGCCTGCTTACAACTTTGCGCCTGTTTTTGAAACGCCAGCCGAGGTACGTTTTAGTGGGCAGGTCCTGGCAGATATTTTTTTAGGAAATATTATCCGCTGGAACGACCCAGCTGTACAAAGCTTAAACCCTAATTTACGAATGCCAGATTTACCTATTACAGTGGTCACCAGGGCAGACAGTTCAGGTACAACCAGTATTTTTGTAGATTATCTTGCTAAAGTGTCTGAGCAGTGGGCAACCGACATTAGCGATGGACCCCAGTCTAGTGTGGCTTGGCCAGCGGGTTTTGGCGGTCAAGGCAGTACTGAGGTTGCCGAAATTGTGGAAGCAACACCGGGCGCAATTACCTATGTTTCGCTAGATTTTGCGGTTGACCTAGGTCTTGGCGTTGGGGTGATGCAAAATAGTACGGGTAACTTTGTACAAGCGAACGCTAGCTCGCTGGCGGAAGCTGCCAATATTGAGTTACCAGAAGACTTGCGGGCAACGTTTACCAACACCAGTGCTCCCGGCGGCTGGCCCATTGCAGGATTTACCTGGTTATTGCTTTATCAAAATCAAGATTATCAAGGACGTGTAATTGGGCGCGCGCAGGCGACATTAGATTTGGTTCGTTGGATGATTACTAATGGGCAACAATTTCAAGACGAATTTGGTAACGGGCAGATTACTGGCTCAACCCAAGAAGCTGCCCTGCGGTTACTTGACACAATTGTTTATGGTGATGAGGCCTTGCGGTAATTTGTAAGGACGAAAGCGAGCTGGCATGGCCGTACTTCAAATCAACTTTGATCCTGTAACGTTAGCTAGCGTGTTGCGCTATCTAGCAGGTGCGTCTGCGAGTGGACGTTTGCGGGTGAAAGCGGCCGGCGGAGATGAAGCTGAGGTCTACCTCGAGCGCGGTAAAGTTGTTTTCCACGATTTACCCGAGTCCGGCGTTGCTGGTATGGAGCAACTCCTTAAGTGGCAGCGTGGTATCTTGCGGTTTGATGAAGGCGTGAGTGCGCCGCGCAAAGCGCTGCGGTTATTTTTAGACAACGTACTCCCACCTGAAGAAGTTAGTGCCCCCATCAGTCCAGATGTGTCAACGCTGGGGGTACACTTGCGGCCGTCATCAGTACTGATGCTCGAGCCCAATCTCAACGCCCAAGACCCTAATCCCAACCTAGACAGTTTAGCTGTGCAACTGCTTATGTCATTTGATGGCACCCGTAAATTGCGCGATGTTGTGTCGCTGGTAGGTTTACCGCTCGAGACGGTCATTTCTGCCTCGAGGTTGCTACTTGCCAAGTCCATCATGCAAGTTGTTGAGGGCAATCTGCAAAGTGCTGCTTCAGCAGAACCTATAAGCCAAACGCCCACTGAGCACCTGCGCACAGCGCCACCGTCACAATCAGTCACGCAACCGGCAGCTGGTCAACAAACACCTCAACGATCAGCACAACGCTCAGAGCAATCACTACCTCAACCATCACCTCAGCCACCTGCCCAACCATCTTCCCAACCATCAAATATGTCAAGCACGCGTTCTGCGGCACAACAACCAGCAGCTAATCAAACCTCTGCAAATAATAATGCAGATGATAGTGCAACTGATGGTGCAGACAACCTTGCTGATTTTGCTAGAGGTCTCACCAAAGGTGCGTCGACATCTTCCCAAGTGCCTGATCGCGCGGTGAATTATGTTAACCCTAGCTTCCTAGACGAATTTTCGGAACTGGCAGTTGAAAAACTAGGACCTGTTGCTAGCATGTTGGTTGAAGACCTGCTAGACGATCTCAATGCAAGCCCTACAACCTTGACAGCCAATCATGTAGAACAACTTGTTGATGAAGTTGAAGCCAACATCACCCGGCAAGATTGGCAAGAAGACTTCCGTAGCAGTGTGGACGCATTACGGGCGAACTATGGTATTCCCCGTTAAGCAGTTTTTTGAAATTGATGACCTCAAACTGAGACGCAATTTGCAAAAATAATTTCAAAATAAAAGGTCATTAAATTTAAGTAAGACACAAAATAACTTATGTGAGTACGCTTCCTCTTTAATTAGCATGCTTGGTAAAAAGTAATACCTTTTTTGGTTAATTTCTTGAAAAATTAACCCACCTAGAACGTGTAGATAGAAACAGTACCTGATTCCGTTGAGAACGGCATAAAGCCTGTAGAGGTTTATATAGTGTTTAATCGGAATCGGTATAAGACATCCTCGAGCCTACCGAAGGAGGCAGCCGTGGCAGCAGACAATCAAGCTAACTACGTCGTTGAACTTCAGGATTACCCGCGTGACCAAACGGATGCTATCGTCACCGCGTTAACGCAGCAATTTCGGATTGCACCCAACCAAGCGTCAACGTTACTTCAGCATGCACCGGGGATTGCTACCAAACCCATGAGCCAAGCCAACGCGCAACTGGCCAGTGAACGCTTCCGCAATGCGGGTTTAACGGCTACAGTTAAGTCTTTGCCCGCCACGTCTGAAGCTCCCGCAAACAAACCACGTGAGCAGCGCAAACAACTCAAAGAAGCACGTAAACCTCGCGCTGAATCTCCTAAAGGGCGCAGGCGGGTAAGTTTGCGCACCAAGTTTTTGCTATCCGTTGTGTTTCCGGTGCTGCTTACCTTGCTAGGTGCGTTATCGGTTATTTCATTTAACGTCGCACCAGCGCTGCGTGAGCAACTTTTGTCTACGGCGCGCGCGCCAGCGTTATCGACAGTGGAACGTATTGAAAGTTTGTTACCGTCTACTGAACTTGCTAATGAGCGCCTGGATACAGCTGAAAGTTTGCCAGTGTTGCAAGAGACAACTGAAGGCCTCAGGCGCGCGTTTGGGGACCAGAGCATCAGCTTTATTACTGTGACGGACACCATTGGGCGGCACCAAGCAGGTTGGTTTAACCGGATGCAACGTGACCAGTTTAGCGCTGTGCGCGACGACCTTAATCAAGCGATTGAAGCCCAGGCGATTCAAGCTGTTGCTTTGGGTGATGAGTTTGATGACGATATTCCTGAAGACAGTAATCCTTCGCAAGAAATTCGCATCCCTGATCTGGGTCAGCTCGAAATTATCTCGCAACCTATTCGTCGTAGTGGGCAAACCCTGGGCGCGGTGGTGGTGGGTGTCAACACCAGTATAGTGATTGCAAGAGTTCGCGAAATTTTGCGAAACACAATTTTGGTGACCTTTTTGCCAATTGTGATTGCATTTTTGATTGCCCTCCTCATTGGGCGCGGACTTACCCGCAACGTGTTAGCGCTTACCGAAGCAGCTGACCGCCTTAGCAAAGGTGATTTAGACACAACCGTAGATGTACGCAGCAACGACGAACTTGGCGATCTAAGTGATGCCTTTGAGCGGTTACGGGTCAGCTTGCGCCTTGCTATGAACAGATTGCGCCGTAAGTCGCGGCCGAGCAATTAGAATTGTGGGTTGATGTAGTTGATGTAGTCCTAGAACTCACTATCAAATGGGTCTGCATCTTCCCTAATAATCCGATGGACCTGAAACGCTACTCAACAAGTAGCGTTTTTTGTTGTCTCGCGAGTTAGTCATCAAATACTACCTGTGAGCTGATGTTGTCAAAGAGGGAGTTAAATGTTCTCGAGATGACGGCATCATTTTAAGGTTGATGGGGGTCTCACTGTAAGCATCGTCTAGCCCCCAAGGTTAGTTGATGTTTCTCGTAAGGCGACATAAACATACGCAATTGCTCGAGCTCCTTAAATATTGCTCAATGTAATGATGTTGCCTGAAGGTCATCCAACAATCTTGAGCTATCAGCCTCTTGGGCTACCAACCTCAATTAATAAAACAGTGCGCCCATAACATAAGCAATCAAAAAAATTCGCAGGGTGTACTCAACAACTCGAATAGCAATAGCTGTCCACTTAAATTTTTTGAGAATGATCAAAAGTATGTAAAACGCAACCCCAACACCAATAAACGCAATGACTTTATCTGCGTAACGGTTGTTCGTTAAAACCTGGTTGATGACATCTTGCAAAATGAACAAAGTGCCTACTAGTACTAGCGGCGTGCGGTAGTTGGCGTGTTCGCGCTGCCCAGATGGTTGCCCAACTGGTTGCCTAGCTGGTTTCCAAACGCGTGACCATAACCGTTGCCAAGGGTATCGCCACATACTTAATGACGTGCGTTGTTGGGTTGGGGCGGCAGGTGTACTTACTGGTACATGTGTTGAACTTGCTGGATACGGGTCAATACCAAAAGTAGTAGCTCGAGCGCACCAAGGACAGGTTTTAAGGTGCGTTGCATACTTGTGGTTTGGGTTGCTAGCACAGGTGATCAGGGTTTGCTCGAGCTGTTTGAGTGCGTCTTGCCACATGTTCGCGCTGGGTTTGCGCCACGACAATGGGTGCCACCACAGTCGCGGACGTAAACTCTGCTGAAACAACCGCCGCAGGTTGCGCGGAAGCATCTTAAACGGTGGGGCAATGGCAGCAGGTTTGGACTTACCAAAGCGTAAATAGGGGCTGTTGCCTGTGCGCATCGTATCTAATAGTCCAGGCGGCGGTCCTTTACCTTCGTGAACACCTGCAAATGGGGATACACCTTCCATAAGCAGCATAAACAGCAGCACAGCAAGCGCAAACAGATCGTGACGTTGTTGGCGAGTTACTTTACGAAAATCTTTGTTGTGTAATTCTGGCGCTAGGTATTCAGCTTTGCTGACTAAACAGCGGTAGATGGCATCATCTGTCTGAACTTGCATAGAATCACAGTCGATAAGGGTGACTAGGGCATGACGGTTCACCAAAATATTGCTTTCGTTGAGGTCACCAATGACATAGCCTTTAGCGTGCACACGGGCAACGACACTTGCTAAGTTGTGTGCCATGTTAACAAGATGCTGCCAGGTGATGTTTGCTGCTAGCACGCGCCGCGTTTTGGGGTGGTACAACGCGTGCAAACTGCGCACACCGTGAACCCTCGGCATCATAAAGCCAACAACTTTGCCTTGTGCGTCACATACCAATCCAGTTGGCCAGGCGACAGCCACGTGCCCCCTCACTTTATCTGGGGGCTTAGCCAACATGGCTATAAGTTTATGAGTTCGTAAGACGGTAGGGTTGCTATAAAGTTTGACCGCATGGTGCACGTCATCTGCGAGCGCGTAAACCTCACCTTCACCACCAGCCCCAAGTTTTTGCCCGAGGGTCAAAAGCTGCTTGTGCTGATCGTAAAAAGGGCCGTACTTAAGCATGACGTGTAACCCTCGTTAACTGCCCCAACTTGCTAAGATGAGCGTTTTATCATCATCACTGCGGGCGCTTAGTCGGTCACTGGTTAAAAACGCAGTGAGTTGCTGAGACTTTGTAGTTGCACTATGAACAGGGTTTGTAGTTGCGCTGTGAACAGGGTTGGTGGCAAATGCAAACAGTGGTTCAAAAAACTCCGCAAAGGGTACGTGTTGGCGTGCGCAACCGTGTTGGTCGTGGTTTTGGGGTTGCTGAATGGCAACGGCCTCGAGCCCATCCGTCATGACCGCTAACCCGCGCAAGCTAGCTCGAGCCAATACTTTCACGCTAGCGTGCTCGAGGTAGCTTGGACTGGTTATAAAAACTGTTTCCCCTACATACTCACCATGGTACGGCTCGGTGACAAAATAAGGCTGATCGTCATGAGCAACGGCAATAATACCGCCGTCACCAACTTGAACTGCTGCTAGATGGGTGGATGTTACAACCGCCATAAGTAAAGTTGTCGATAAATCTTGCAACGTACAAACGTCTTTGGGTGAGCACTGCTCATTATGGTCGTGCGACCAGGTAGTCATTTGCGTACGAACGCACTCGAGCCAAGTAAGTAGCAGTTCATACCAGTCGTCTTCGTAAGTAGGTGAGGATGTTTTGGGTAACGTTGCTTCAGCTATGATGTTGGCAGCAAGGTGTACCGCGAGGCTCGAGCCTTGTTTGGCACAGCGGGCTGACCCTGCGCCATCTGCGGCAATAAGGCAAAGCAAACCGTCACGCCGTGACCCCACAAACATGCTGTCTTGGTTGCCTTGCTCACGTCGTAAGTGTTTTTGTCCAGTGACAGATGCTGCCACAACATTGATCGGGGCAACCGTTGCGACATCTGCTTCAGTAGTTTCATTATTTATTGTGGCATCTGACCGAACATTTAGCCTAGCATCTGCGTCAACATCTGCCGTATCTGGTGCGTTCACTGGCGTCATGAACTAAGTAAGCTCGCTAGACTTAAACATCTATACTGCCCCAGCCAATTGCTGGTGTGGAGACTTGATCGCCGATTCTCGAGTGAGAAACCCGTTGATGTGATTGGGAAAGCCACAAAAATAGCTCGTTAAACGCTAGCCCTTTGAGTTTGAGGGGCGGCCGTTTGTCTGAAGCAATTTGTGAGAGTGTCGTCATGTCAGCGCGCTCAACACCAACACAAAAAAAGGATAAGCCTCTACTTGCTTCTTCTTGTTGTATCTGCGCAGCATGGTTTTGCCACGCGTCGGTGGGTGCGCCGTCGGTAATTAAAAACACCCACGGGCGGTAATACTGTATGCCAGCTTGATTGTAAACATCTTTCCGGATGCGCAGCAACGCTAGACCGTCTGCTAGAGCTTGCCCCAAAGGTGTGCTACCGCCAGCAGTGAGCACAGGCGGCTCAAAGTCATCTACCGTCACAAAATCTTGAACTAGATTCACACCACGGTTACCAAAACTAATGATGGCAACCTCCACCCGGCGGCGCGCGAGGGCGTCTTGCATGACGTCTCGTTGAAAGGTTTGCAGACCTTCGTTCAAAGCGGCAATCGCTTCACCAGCCATAGAATGAGACGTGTCTAGTAGCAGCAAACACGGTACCCTTGGATCAGGGTTATCGGCAAATTGGACGTGGACAAGTTCGTTACTAGCAAGTTCGTTGGCAGGTTCATGGGTCATGGTTAATCTCCCCAGGGTGGTCACGAGTTGAGTTTATTAAACCAATACTTATACCAATTTCGATGATGTACTACCCTCATAGGTTGGACTTCGTTCCTATCAAAACTGTCTCGCCGACGCTCAAAATTACGTGGGTTCATTTCACCAGAAATCAGTCGAAAAGGATACTACCAGTATAAAAACATGCTAGCGTCTATGCAGCGTAAACATTTACGTACCGTCGTCAAAATGCTGTTGCTAATCGCATAGAATCAAAACGATCTACAAAACGTAGGTGGAAAACCATACTTGCAGCAGTTTCAGGACCAGTTCCCCACACTAAACAGGTCGATTTCCACTCCTCTAGGTCGCACGAGTAACTGCCTGTGGCAGTTACTCGTGGAAGCGCTATTAATTTTTGTAGGCAGTGACTAAATCACAAAGGTTGGGTAGAGCCTTAGGGCGCTAAACTCTCATCAATCTTGGCAATGTGCGCGTTAGGAAGTTTGACTACCCTCGTTTTACAGTTTCAACTTCGTCTTACTCTAAACGAAACTCCTTAAGAATCTGTATGGCTTGCAAGTTACCTCTCTAAAATACGTCGGTAATTGTCAAAACCTCCAAGATGAGGAATGTATAGCAGTTTCAGGATAGGTTCCTCTTTTACTAAGCGGGGTCGTTTCAACTCGCTCAGCTCGCATCTGAAATTGCTGGGCAGTTCTAGATGGAAATGCTGTAGATACAGTGCATACACATCTATTTGTCTTTATGTAACTAACAAAAAGCTCGCATAACTAAAAGCATCAATACATCGTGCTTTCAGCTGCGGACATAGGTTAGGTGTTGAGATTTACGAAGGTTTAGAGCTTTAGGATGCTAAGATCTCATCAATCTTGGCAATATGCGCCTCAGAAAGTTCAACCTCAGCTGCTGTCATGTTGTCCTCAATTTGGCTTACCTTGGTTGCTCCAGTAATCACACTGCTTACGCCCGGTTGCCGCAACACCCACGCCAGTGCAAGTTGCGCACGGCTAATATCTAGCTCATCTGCAACTCCTTTGAGCGCTTTAACCCGACTTACGTTGTCATTGTTAAAAAAGCGATCTTTGAAGGTGTCGTTAGACGCAAAGCGGCTGTCTTCTGGAATACCGTCGTCGTACTTTCCGGTGAGCATGCCCATTGCCAAGGGACTCCATACTACTAAACCAATGCCCTTGGGATGGGTGACAGGCAAAATCTGCTCCTCAACTCGCTCGCGGTAGAGCATAGAGTACTGCGGTTGCTCGGTAACGGGTGCAACTAAGCCGTTAGCCTTGGCGTAGGTGTGGGCTTCGGCAATTTGGGCGGCAGTCCACTCGCTAGTGCCCCAGTAGAGGGCTTTGCCGCTGCGAATCACATCGCTAAACGCCTCGACAATTTCTTCCATGGGCGTTTCAGGGTCGTAACGGTGGGCAAAGTAAATGTCTACGTAGTCTGTTTGCATACGCTCGAGCGACATGTCAATTGACTCTGAAATGTGTTTGCGGGAGAGGCCGCGGTCGTTTACGTTGTCTGTCATCGGCCAAAACACTTTGGTTGAAAGCACCAATTGGTGGCGAGTGTAATCTTTGAGGACTTCACCTAAAAAACGTTCGCCTTCGCCTTTAGCGTAGATGTCGGCATTATCAAAAAAGTTCACGCCACCTGCAACAGCTTTTTCGACAATATCTGCAATGAGTTTTTTGTCTTGAACGCTGCCGCCATAGGTTGTCCAAGCACCTAAGCTTACGGCACTTACTTTGAGGCCACTATTTCCAAGTCTGCGGTATTGCACGTTGTACCTCCAAAGCAAAAGCCTAACGTACCTTGCTGCTAACGCGCGTCAGATGGTGTACGCAACGGCGTAAGTGCATTAGTTGTTCTACTGCAAGAACCCTAGGGTAAGCAGGCAAAGATATGCTAAATCTAGCGTATTAAGTTAATTGTAGCTTTTTCACGAGTTGACTGCCACAGGCAGTTGCGCGTGCGACTTAGGAGAGTAGAAATCGACCTACTTAGTGGGGGGAACTAATCCTGAAACCGCTATTGAAATTACACTACCGAGTACAGCTTGATTAGCGTTCTGCTACAAGGTTAGTAAGCAGTAGTGGGCGGCTTTGAACCGGTAAACCACTTATATTGAGTTCGCTGCCTACGCTAGTACTTGCGGCAATGTCTACCAAAGTGAGTTGGGCGCTGCTCGAGCTAGGTAGGGGTCTTTGTACAACACAGCCGGAAAGCAAGGTTGCGGTGATTGCAAACCCTATGACCATATACCGCACCCGACCTAAACGCCGAAGGGGCAGCAGGGTTGCAAAAAAGAGCGGTAATACCTCTTGCCAATAACTTTGAGCTGTACGCCGGTAGACAGCAAGTAAAGAGATGCTCGAGCCTGCTTGAACTTGAAGCGGCGCAAAGCGTACTGGCATTTCCTCAGCAAACAGCGCGGCTGCAATAGGGCGCTCTTCAGGTTCAGCAATGCCATTTTGATTGCTATCTAGAATAATAGTGATGCCACCGTTGCGTAGTAGAGGTTGTTCAAAATTTAAAAACGTACCTGCTGGACTGGAAAGTCTAAATAATAACCCGGAGACAGATACATCGGGCAGCATGTCAGGTACGCGGAAGTCAATTTGTAGTGCAGCTTGGCTACTGCCTTGGCTAATAATGAGCGCGTCGTTACTAGGCGCAGCTGACCCACCTACAATGGCAAATACATCGCCCAAAACCCGTTCCGCTTGAATAAGTCCGTAGCCGGTAGCTAGGTCAAACCCGCGGTCAAACCCAGGTGTGGTGAGGTCGTCCATGTCGACGGCTGTGTACTGCATGATGTCACGGATAGCCTCTGGCGTGAGTAGGGGGCGTTTCTCGAGCATTAGCGCAGCAACGGCGGCTGCATGTGGCGCAGCTGCTGATGTACCTGAAAAGTTAGGTAGACCGTCGCTGTCGCTATCTGTGCCAAAAAAGGTAGTATTTACGCCCGTAGGTGCCATAATATCGGGTTTACTGCGCAGGATAGGTTCAGCTAGGCGCACACCGTCTGTGTCAAATAAAATAGGTGTTCCACCCGTACTCGAGAAAAAACTGCGCTCGGGCGAACGGGAAAACGCTGGAGTATTAAAATAAGCAACGGCACCTACTGCAATAGCACCTTCAGCGGCAGCTTGACCGTAGATAGTTGAACTGTTAGTGATGTTGCTAGCAATGCGCACGTCGTCTCCACTGAGCACGTACTTGACAAGACTAGGCGGGTTACCTGCTACATGTTCAATAGCAACGTAGAAACGCGTGTCGGGTTGTCCGTCACCATCACTATCGACGTCTCCCCGGTTTTGGTAGTCGAACCACTCAACAGGGTCGCCCCGTAAAATATTGTCGTCAATACTAGCTTCCAAAGCGTTGGCATTGCCGTCATAAAGGTAAAGGTCAAGGTCGTTTTGCGCGCCCGGACTTCCTAAGCCAACAGATGCAAAAGGTTCGTCCCACTGCAGCACAAAACGGGCTTGCCGTCCAACCGGAATTTCAACTTCTTGAAACACCGCACCCTCTGCAAACGCATGGTACTGACCGCCGTTCACCCCGGCAAAGCCAGACGCTACAAACGGCGCTTGATAAGATTCGCGCCCTTGATTGCCTGCTGCTGAAAAATAAGTAACGCCTTCTGCTGTTGCATTATCGATAGCTTGCGAGACGATACCGTCTTGAAACATAGGTTGTAATGGGTAGACGACGTCGTCCACCATGATATCTACGCCTTGGGCAGCAAGCGATTCAATACTGGCTGCAAAGCGGGCTTGACCCATAAATGCACTGTGGAAAATTTGCCGCGCGCCGGGGGCAATGTCGGCAATGATCTGCATCATGGCCCGACCTTCGTCAATGGTAGCACTAGGAGCGAGGCTGCTCTCGAGCGCAACTGTTAAGCTAGATGGCAGTTCACCCGAGGCAATATCTGCTGCTGCATCGGTGCGGTAGCGCGTTGCAGTGCGGTTAAAACTGTCTGAAAAGGTTACCACAGTTACACCTGCACCAGTCACACTAAAGTCAGAGCGAGCTTGGCGCGCGTTTAAAGCGCGGTCGCCTTGACTGCGAACCGCGCCTGCTTGAGCTTCAACAATGGTAGGACTAGCAGATAACAAACTGGGGATATCCACCAAGCGAATAATAGCCACTTTAGGAATGCGCCCTGACACAACGCGCCCATAGACAAACCCATCTAACAAACCAATAGCTTGTAGATCGGCTAAGAGTTGCTGAGGATTATCTTTGGCAACAGCATCAATCAATATGTACTCGGGGACAAAGTTCTCTTGTTGGAGCGTATTAAGTGAGCGGGGCGGATTGTTGGCAATTTCTTGAGCAATTTCGGCTAAGCGGAACCCTAACCGACCCAATTCACCATCTTTGCCTTGCATATCTGTGCCGACAATGCCTATTACGGCATCTCGTGTAGCTTCTGGATTGTCCGAGGCCTCACCTAATTCGTTCATCAGGTTTTCTTGGGCGGTGGCACTAGCAAGTCCCAAGATAAAGACCAAGCTGATTAACCTGAGCCAAGTACCTAGATTATGAACACCTAGACTACGATAAGTACGTTTGAGGGCACCACGTTCAGGTGATAGTTGTTGAAGTTGATATTGTGTAATGTGGTTTAACATAACTCCCTCCTTTCAGACCACACATGCGTCAATCAAAACGTTTGCTTATAAATATTTACTGGTCATTCAAAACTTATACCAAAGTGATTTTTGCGTAGCACAACCTGCCATGTAAGACGCGCGTGGTCACGCAAGACGGCGCAGCCAGAGCATACCTCAGACAATTTAGACGACGACCTAAACAACGATCTAGACCTAACAACGGTTTAGACCAGGTCATTATTTCTTCATAGGTCATTGTTTCTTCAGTTGAGTATGAATGGTCATAGGGTCGCCAAAGGTCAATGTGCACGTGCAAACGTTCATCTTTTCATAGTAGACCAAAATGCAGGTTAGTTGGGGTAATTCACCACCTTGACAAGTTCATAATTGGTTCACGTGCGTCAGGTACTTGTTAACGAAGGGTGAGCTGTAAAAAGCTGGAGCTTGAAGCTTCACCTATGTTGTTTCCAGTTAATTCCTTTGAGAACTGACCTTTATGAAACATCTAAAGATACGAATTTTGTCGAGGACAATATAAACGCAACAGAGGTTATACGATGTTCGATCGGAATTGTGCTAAGTAGTCTTTGTGACGATACCCAGATAGCCATGTGCCCTCGAGCCTTCGTGCTAGCCTACTTTTACAATGAAAAAGAATACCAGGAAAAAGAATACCAGGAAAAAGAATACCAACAGACCCTATACTTTTGCGCCTTTAGTGCTTATTATTTTAGCATTTTCGGCGCTGTTAACATGGTTACAAACACCCCGTGCCGATGTCACAGCAGATAGTACAACCGCAGATACACTTAGATCACTAGCAGCAGTTGATGCTAGTAACCTTGTAGCTCCTAGCGAGATGATGTTAGCCAATTTTTATGGTCCCTTGCGCGTTTATGAGCCTAATCCAATTTGGTTTACAGATGACCGGGGTGACGCTATTTACTTAACAGGCTCACATACGTGGCATATCATGCGCGATATTGGCCCAAGTAACCCGCCGCCAGCTATGGACTATACTGCGTTTTTCGACATGATGGCAGACAATAACCACAACTTTTTACGCTTTTGGGTGTGGGACATGCTACAAGGTGTGGATACTAATGTTTACGGCGATCAGCCTAATTGGGTGGCCCCAATGCCATGGCAACGGGTCAGTACAAATATAGACGTTGACCCTGCTGCAGACGGTAACCCACCCTTTGATTTAAGCCAACTAGATGACGCTTACTTTATGCGCTTGCGCGAGCGGGTTATTGCTGCTGGGGAACGCGGTATCTACGTAGGCATTATGTTGTTTGAGGGGTTTGGCAGTATATTTCATGACGACGGTACGCATCCGTTTCAAGCAGGTAACAATATCAACGGTATCGACGTAGGGCGTGCTCGAGGTGCTTACAGCGACATCGCCTTAAATGATCCCGAGGTTTGGGCGATACAACTTGCCTACGTCAACCGCGTCATTGACACCGTGAATGATCTCGACAACGTGATGTATGAGATTTCCAATGAAACCCACAATGAGTCAGCGAATTGGCAGTACGCGCTCATTAACCACATCAACGACTATCAAGCTGATAAACCCAAGCAGCATCTTGTAGGTATTACCTTTATGCCGGGAGATTCTTACAGTTCAGCTGATACTGACAACGATCTACTCTATGACTCGCCAGCAGATTGGGTATCGCCACGTCAGCGTGAGGGTGAAGATTGGCGTCACAATCCACCCGCGGCAGGTGACACGGGCGGCAAAATTGTCATTTTAGACAACGACCACATTGGGCGCATTTGGGAAGACCCTGACTGGATTTGGCGAGCGTTTTTGCGCGGTCACCATCCTATTTTTATGGATGGTTGGGATACGCCAGGAGCATTATTAAGCGATATTCCTCCAGAGCTGCGTAATCTTATCCGCACTGTTATGGGGCAAACGCGTGCGTATGCTGAGCGGCTCGAGCTAGGCACGCTTACTCCACAGCCCCAACGTGCCTCGAGCCTCTACGTACTAGCTAGTGACCGTGAGTATTTAGTGCTAGCTAGAAGTGGGGACAACATCACGGTGAATTTGGACAACACCCCTGGCCAGCTCAATTACGAATGGTTTGACTGGCAAGCAGATGAGGTTGTTGCTACCGGTCAAGTTGAGGGCGGCAGCTCTGTCACCATTGACAAACCTATTTCTGGTTCCGCCATTGTTTATTTGTGGTCAGCTGATGAATAGGCAAGCTCAATCTGAGGGTTGACAGAACCCTAGCTTACCGTTTAAACTCACCAAGTGTTACCTGGTTTACCTTGTTAATAACATGGTGTAGCCAGTGCGCAGAAATTATCACCCAACTGACACTCCATAAGGAATGACTATGGCAAGCATAACTCACAATCTGGTGCTTCTGAACGCGCGTTTCCAACGCGAGCGTGTTGTCAGTTATGGCGCTAGTGCCTTGGCAGGGTTAGCTAAGGTAAGTGGCTTGCTCGAGCAGTCGTTGGCGCTATTTGTAGCCCACATGGCTACCACTGGCGACATTTCAGATTTTCCGTGGGATAGGTCTGCGCAAAAGGTTCCAAAAACCATGTAATACATTTGGTTTAACCATTTCGCCGCAGATGCCCCCACTAGGTGTCTGCGGTTTTTTTTGTGCCTTAACGCTGTCATCAATGTTTTGAGCAACTACAGGTTTTGGCAATAAGTTTTGGCAATGTCACAACTAGGCTGACCGCAGCCATACAGGACATCTCCCCTTTCATCTAAGCCCTTACAACACCTAAGCTCTTGTAACATCTAAGCCCGTCGCGCGGCAACATTTGTTTCTAACCAGCAGTTAACCCTCACGTAATCGCTTTGGATATGACATTCAAAGCCCAACTTGGGAAAGGCTCAAGGTTACATGCTATGACGCACTTCTACTCCGAAGGATGATGGTGGCTCATCTTGTATCAGGCTCGGTAGTAACATCACTGTACCTCTACCAATCTCTCTAAATCTTTTGACGTTAAGACAACTCAGCTCAACGAAAGTGAGGTTTGTACGTGTCTGTACACTCTTTATTCACGCGCATCTCTATCCCCTCGCCCCCACCCTCAGTTAAGCGTTATGCAAGCCTACTGGCAACTTATTTACGTCCTCAGCGTACCAAAGCGGTGCTCATGGCGCTTTTACTGCTAACGGGTATTGGTATGCAACTTGCTGTTCCACAACTCTTACGCCAGTTTATTGATGCTATTGGCGCTGGAGCTGACCAACGCACGCTGACCACGGTTGCACTTACATTTTTAGCTGTCGCGGTTGGTAACCAAGTGGTCACGGCAGCAGCAACCTACTTAAGTACGGATGTTGGTTGGACAGCTACCAATCAAATGCGGACGGCGCTGCTCGAGCACTGCCTTACACTCAACATGAATTTTTACAATGAACGCCGCCCCGGTGAGCTTATTGAGCGCATTGACGGCGATGTAACTGCACTTTCCAATTTTTTCTCACAATTTTCAGTACAAGTTTTAGGCGGCTTTTTGCTGATGATTGGTATTTTGGTGACCCTCTGGCTCGAGAACACCTTGGTCGGTGCGTCACTTACCATTTTCACAATCATTGTAGTGATTGTTCTAGGGCGTTTACGCAGCTATGCAGTACCAGCCAGTGAGCTCGAGCGTGAAGCTAGCGCGCAACTCTACGGCTTTGTTGAAGAACGGGTCGCTGGACTAGATGATATTCGCGCGAACGGTGGACAAACCCACGCGATGATGCGCTTTTACGCAACCTTGCGTGATAGTTATAGCAAAACCTTGAAAGCGTGGCTTATGCGCTCCAACATTTGGGTGAGTACGATTGGCCTTTTTTCATTAGGTTATTTGCTAATTATTAGCCTTAGCGTGGTGTTGTTTCAACGCGGACTCATTACCCTTAGCACAGGGTTGCTCTTTTTACAGTACATGGGCATGTTGGAACACCCCCTTGAACAGCTCACTATGCAGTTGCAAGATTTACAAAAAGCAACTGCCAGTATTGGCCGTATTGACACACTATTTCAAGAAGATAGTCGCCTACGTGCACCTAGCAAGCCTCAACGCTTACCCATAGGTGCGCTCGAGGTTAACTTTGATAACGTCACTTTTAAGTACACTCAAGATACCTCTAAAACCGTTTTGGATGGTGTTTCACTGAACGTGCCAGCAGGTCGCGTTTTGGGGTTACTCGGGCGTACTGGTAGTGGCAAAACAACTCTTACCAAATTGTTGTTTCGCCTTTATGACCCCACCCAAGGAAGCGTTGAGCTTAGCGGGATTGAAACACGTGCTGTTGACCTAACCCAATTACGTCACGCTGTCGGCATGGTCACGCAAGACGTGCAACTGTTTCACGGCAGTGTTCGTGACAATGTGCGCTTTTTTGATCCTAGTGTAAGTGACACGCAAATTAACAACGTCCTTCGTGAACTTGGGCTGGATATTTGGATTAAAAGTTTGCCCGCAGGCTTAGACACACAGCTCGAGCCCGGCGGTAAAGGACTCTCAGCAGGGCAAGCCCAACTGCTGGCGTTTGCACGCGTGTTTCTTAAAGATCCTGGTTTGGTGATTTTGGACGAACCTTCGTCTCGACTAGACCCGGCAACTGAGGCAATGCTCGAGCGGGCTATCAGTAAACTCCTCACCGGACGTACTGCGATTATCATTGCCCACCGCCTAGATACAGTGGCAAGAGCAGATGATATTGCCATCATGGCAGACGGCAAGCTTGTTGAGCACGGTCCAAGAGCTGCACTTGCTGCGCAGTCTGACAGCCAATTTGCCCGTCTTTTACAAAGTGGTAAGGGTGAATTGGATAGCCTATTAGATCAGCTAGATACATCTTCTGCAGCTGAGATTACACCTGTGTGATGACCTTGCTAACCCTATCAAAGCTCATTAGTAATGGTATTAACACCATCCATGCTTCAATGTCACTTACCTACTTAAGCCTCTACTAAAAATAAAGATCGACCTTTGACGACATCATCTTATAGATACTTTGAGGAACGTTCATGACAACAGCATCAGCTTCTCAAACCCATACTTCCACTCACAAACCACTGAGTACGTTTGCATATATGCGCGTACTCACGCAATATCGTCCTTGGTTTTTTATGCTTAATCTCATCTTGTGGACAGCTTTCCACAGCTCGCCGTTACTTTTTGGCCTACTTACCAAAGCACTGTTTGACACGCTTTCAGGGGGTGAAGCTTTAGCCAGCTGGGGGGGGCTCAATGCCACCATGTTGGTCCTTGCCATTGCCGTAACCGATTTTTCACGTTTGGGTTTGTTTGCCCTAGGCATTAATACATGGATTCGCTACTGGTTGCAAATTGAAACCTTACTACGCCGTAATCTGGTGCGCTACCTACTTACAGCAGCAGGCTCGAGGCACCTACCAGAATCCTCAGGTGAAACGGTGAGCCGCGTACGCGATGAACCTATGGAGGTTGTCGAGTACATTGAGCGCTGGGTGGATGGCAGCGGTGTGCTTATTTTTAGTGTTGTTGCTATCACTATTATGGTGCGCATTGACCCGCTTATCACCTCGGTGATTATTGTGCCGCTGGTAGCAATGGTGCTCATTACCCAAGCCTTAACGCCGTACATTCGTAACTTTCGGCGGCGCTTCCGGCATGATACGGAAGCCGTTACTGACTTTATTTCTGAAAGTATGACTGCTATTTTGGCAGTGAAAGCCTCTGGACGCGAAGCCGCAATGGTCAATCATTTTGATAGCCTTAACCAAAAACGCCGTAAAAGTGCCTTACGTGACAGCCTCTTACGTGAACTGTTACGCTTGGGCAATGCCAACATGGGTGTGTTGAGTTTGGGCATTATTTTGCTGATGATAGCGCGTGCGCTCGAGCAACACAGTTTCAGCATCGGCGACTTTGCACTGTTTGCCGATTACCTTGGCCGCCTCAGTTGGAACATGGCGTTTTTTGGAGATGCACTGAGCCAGCACAAACGTGCCGGGGTTGCCTTTGAGCGTATGCACAAACTTTTACAAGATTCACCAGCAGACGAAGTGACGCGCTTAGAGCGCTTACCTCTTGAGACGACAGATAATGTTCATCAGGCAGCCAGCCAAGACAATCAATATGCGCGCCCAAGTACTCAGCAACAAGATGTTTCACGTGAAACATTCGAGAGGCTCGAGGTTAGTGCCCTCAGTTACACCTACCCTAACGGTACTCAGGGCGTTCACAACATATCGTTTCAGGTTCCACGAGGATCATTTACGGTGATTACTGGACGCATTGGCGCGGGTAAAACAACTTTGCTACGCGTTATGCTTGGATTAGTTCCTCGAGACACAGGCGACATTTATTGGAACGGTAAGCAAGTAACAGACCCAGCTAGCTTTTTTGTGCCACCTCGAAGTGCTTACACGGCGCAGGTTCCACGCTTGTTTAGCGATACACTTCAAGAAAACATCTTGCTAGATAGTCAAGATGAACAACAACTTGTAACAGCGAGTCGTTTGGCTGTGCTCGAGCACGACGTGGCGCGGCTGGACAAAGGCTATCACACACTTGTGGGAAGCCGTGGTGTCAAGCTGTCTGGCGGGCAAATTCAACGTAGTGCTGCTGCCCGTATGTTCGCACGCAACAGCGACTTGCTAGTCTTCGACGATCTATCTAGTGCATTAGATGTTGAAACTGAGGCACGCTTGTGGCAGGAACTCTTTCGCCAACGGGAGGTTACGTGTTTAGTCGTGTCGCACCGGAAGGTGGCGCTCGAGCGTGCGGATCATATTCTAGTTATGAAAGATGGCCAGATTATTGCCGAAGGACACCTTAATGACCTCTTACGCACCTGTGATGAAATGAATTACCTGTGGTCAGGTCATGACCAACCTACCGCTGCAGATTAAGCTCAGGACAGCGTTATTAGACAACCTGCACACAAATAATGACCGAGAGGAGTAGATGAATGCCCCTCGGTCATAGGTTTAATACAAGACGACTTTATGTGATGTGCTAGCTAATACCAAGTCCGACAAAACACATCATAAACTCCTGCGGAGTTCATTACGTTCTAGTCAGACTTGGTATCTGTTTCTGCTCGCTCCGCTCGGGTTACTTTGTTACCAGAGTAACCGGAAAGGGTATAATACTGCATTACCAAGCTGATTCCACTATAAAGACCACCTCAAGAGAACGCGCTAGAGGTAGTCTTATACGGAATCCGTTTGTATCTCGAATAATACCTAAAGGCATCATTGCGTCCACCACGGATTCCGCAGTTTATCCTACCTGCTCTTACAGGGGTTGATTCTCGAAGAATCAACCGGATTTGGTATTAAGTCGTAAGTGTGGCAATAAATTTGTTTTATATCTACCTTGGTCGTGCAGTATGAGCACTACAAACCAGCCTAGAGAAGACTCTCAACAGCTGCGCGCTCTTCTAGCAACTCGGCCTCGCTGGCTTTCATTTTCTCTTGAATAAACGCATTAGTGTCAAGTCCTTGGACAATACTGATAGCACCATCTTGAATGGTCACAGGAAATGAGTAGATGATGTCTTTACTGATACCGTAACTGCCATCACTAGGAATTCCCATACTCACCCAGTCGCCCTCTGGCGTATCTGCGTACCAATCGCGCATGTGGTCAATGGCTGCTGATGCTGCTGATGCTGCACTCGAGGCACCGCGCGCGTTAATAATGGCAGCACCGCGTTTTTGTACTGTGGGAATAAATGTGTCTTGATACCAGCTTTGCTCAACCAGACTGCTAGCAGCTTGTCCACCTACTGTAGCGTGGTGAATATCAGGGACTTGAGTAGCTGAGTGATTTCCCCAAATAATCATCTTGTGAATGCTAGCTACAGGTTTACCAGTTTGTGTCGCCAGTTGGCTCATGGCTCGGTTGTGATCTAAGCGGGTCATGGCACTAAACTGCTCAGGTTTAAGATCGGGGGCATTATTCATAGCAATAAGTGCGTTGGTGTTTGCAGGGTTACCGACAACAAGCACACGCACATTTTTGTCCGCATGATCGTTTAAGGCTTTACCTTGCACGGTAAAGATAGCACCGTTAGCCTCTAATAAGTCTTTACGCTCCATGCCTTTACTGCGCGGACGTGAACCTACTAGCAGGGCACACTGTGCGCCTTCAAAGGCAACAGCGGCATCATCTGAAGCTTGAATATCATGCAGCAGCGGAAACGCACCATCATTAAGCTCCATGATGACGCCCTCGAGGGCTTGCATAGCAGGTGTGATTTCCAAAAGTTGCAAGATAATTGGCTGATCTTTACCAAGCATGTCACCCGAAGCGATTCTGAATAATAGTGCGTAGCCAATCTGCCCAGCGGCACCCGTCACTGCAACACGAATGGGTTCTTTCATAGTGGACCTCCTTAGAGTAATAAGCGTGGATAGCTACTAACTTATAGATCTCAATCTAAGGCCGCGCACCTACGTATGCAGGTTACGAACGTCCTGCTTACAGCTTTTAAAGAGTATTCAATGCGTTACCTTGTTGAGTTTTTGCGAAGGTATCGTAACATTTGGGTTGTCATGGTGCGTGTATCAACGGAAGAATGGGGTAAAGCAACAGCACAGATGTTTCACGTGAAACATTGCTAATTTGTAGTTATTCATTTGCTAGCTTCTAAGCTTGATAGCCTAAGAGCTCGAGCAACCGCTCCAATTCATCCACTGTATGAAAATAAACTTCTAACTTGCCTTTATCTTCGCCTTTAATTGCCACCCGTGTACCTAGGTGACGTGTGAGATCTTCCTCTAAACGTGCATATGGGCGTTCTGAAGCAGAGGCTACCTGTTTGGTGTCTTGCGAAGCTTGCCCTGGTAATTTCAAAGCCTCAGCCTGCCTTACAGACAACCCTTGTGAGACAATTTGCTCCAGAGCCCAGTGCTGGTAAAAATCTGGCAATGCCAAAATAGCCCTAGCATGTCCAGCACTGATTTCCTTTTTGTTTAAGGCGTCTTGCGCTGAGGGTTGTAGTTTAAGTAGCCGCAAACTGTTAGCAATCGCACTACGACTTTTGCCTACGCTGGCAGCTACCCCCTCTTGATTCATACCAAAATCCAGCAGTTGCTTAAACGCTTGGGCTTCTTCTAGCGGATTTAAATTTTCGCGTTGCAAGTTTTCAATGATGGCAACTTCCAACGTCTCTTGATCGCTTAAGTCGCGTATGACAACAGGCACACTGTCAAGCCCTGCTTGCATGGCAGCCCGAAAACGCCGTTCCCCAGCAACAATTTCGTAATGTCGTGGTTCAGATGACGAGCCTATTGGGGTTTGGTTGTCTTCTATAGATGCTTGGATGGGACGCACCAATAAAGGCTGCAAAACCCCTTTACTTGCAATTGACTGAGTAAGTTCAGCAAGTGCTTCAGTATCTATTGTTTTACGAGGCTGATAAGGTGAAACCTGCAGTTGTGTTAACGCAAGACGCTGCACATCTGAGGTCGTTGTTTTAGGAAGCAATGCATCAAGACCACGTCCTAGACCGCTGCGTTTTTGCTTTTTAGGAGCTGACACGTTGCAATACCTCTTCAGCTAAACGGCGATAAGCAAGCGCACCTTGCGAGGTTGGTGCGTAGTCAAAAATAGGTTGCCCGTAAGAAGGTGCTTCAGCAAGTCGCACATTACGAGGAATAACTGACCAAAATACCAATGATTTAAAGTGATTGCGTACATTGTCTTCAACTTCCTGAGACAGTTTAGTACGTCCATCAAACATGGTAAGGACAATCCCCAAAAGTGCCAGATCAGGATTCGATTTAGCCTGAATACGTTCTACTGTGTCCATCATGCTCGCAATGCCCTCGAGTGCATAATATTCTGTTTGTAGTGGAACTATCAACTGATCTGCAGCTACGAGAGCATTCAGGGTTAATGACCCTAGCGATGGCGGTGCGTCAATGACGACCAGATCGTAATCATCGCGAATATCTGCAAGAGCACGTTTAAGGAGTTCTAAATTACCTTCGCTAGCGTCCAAATCTAGTGCTGCCACAGCAAGGTCTGCTGCTGCTGGGATAACATGTAGGTTGTTAGTATCTGTTGTTTGAATAGCATCTGCTGCTGAGACATTGCCCATCAGCACGTCATATATGTGAAGGTCAGGGTTGCGAACGTTAAGTCCACTACTTGCGTTGGCTTGTGGGTCAAGGTCCACGAGTAGCACGTAGCGCTTTTCTGCAAGGGCTGCAGCCACATTGATAGCAGTTGTCGTTTTGCCCACGCCACCTTTTTGGTTAATGACGCCTATGACGGGCATGGGATGCCTCCAGTGAGGGTTAATGCCACCAGGGTAGCGTGTTCATTTAAGGCTAGTTCGTGAACGGTAGGCGGCTCAATAATTCCTGTAGCTAGACCTAAGGTGTCTTGTAACGTGGTTACTTCTGTTTGATAGGTGTTACCTTTTCGAGAGATTAACGAGACACGTTCTGCATGTAAATGCTGCGTAAGACGGTAACTATCCAAAAACTGCCCAACAGCTTGAGCGGTTATGCAGTGCACGCGTTCACCCTGAAAATTGCGTACATCTTCAGCAACTAGCATAACGTTCTCGAGCCCTAACTTAGACAACACAATCTGCAAAAACGTAGCTCGTTTGCGCCTGCGTTCTACTAAGATAACCTCGAGCTTAGGGCAACTTATCGCTAGTGGAATCCCTGGCAAGCCTACACCTGAACCCAAGTCCAGCACAACACCTTGCGTTTGCGAAGTATCAACTTGGATAAGCTCTGGATAACGCACTAACATCTGTGCATAGCACAGTGAATCACGTAGTTTTTCATCCAAATTTGCCACTGCACGGTTAGACATTAAGTCAAGACTGCGGTGATACATGCGAATGAGATCGCTGTAGTGCGCAAGCAGCTCGAGCTGCTTAGCATCATCCAAATAATTATCAAAGGGCTGGGCATCTGCCGTCACGTTAGCTAGATTGTTTCACGTGAAACAGCTTAGCCCTGTTGTGCTTAGCACGCAGCAGCATAAAATCATCGACAGTAGTCTCGAGCGCTTGCTAGGTACACATCCTCCAAAAAAGATGGGTATCAAATAAGGCTCGCCATTTTCCAAGTTTCTCTAGTTATGCATAAAAACCAAAAGTCACGAATAACATTGCTTCTATTAGTAAGGCTGGTGTTAACAGTCTACGATAAGGTAATCTTGATAAGAGCCATATGCTCTACAAAATTGCTGTGCTTGTGGGCACATCTACCAAAGTCACCTAAGCTGAAACAGATAGATGCTACACAAGCCAAAGGAGTAATCGTGAAACAATGTCGTAATTTTATACTATTTAAGCTGCTCGCTACACTTATTGTTGTTGGCTTGGGTACAAGCGCGCTAGCCCAAACAAGCATCGGACTCGTTACCATTAACCTACAAGCGCTCTTTTTTAATCAGATTAACGACGGTGCTCAAGATGCGGCGGATGCACTTGGTGTAGACCTGCAAATTGTCGATGGCAACAACGATCCCGCCATGCAAGTTGCGGCTATTGAATCGTTCATCACCCAGCAAGTGGATGCCATCATCGTGGTAGCAATTGATGTTGAGGGTATTATTCCAGCTGTCACCGCTGCTAGTGAAGCTGGCATTCCCGTAACTGCTATCGATGCCAAAGTAGCTGTGCCCCCTGCCGATGCATTTATTGGTGTTGATAACTATGGCGCAGGTGTTGAGGCTGGCGAGTATACCGCGGGCTACATCGCCGAAGCCTTTCCCGATGGCGCTGAGATTGGCATTGTGGGCGCGCTCAATTCATTTATTCAAAACCAACGTCGTGACGGCTTTGTAGAAGTTATGGAAAAAGTTGACGGTGTAGACATTGTCGGGACAGTAGACGGGCAAAATGTCCAAGAAATTGCCCTTACCGCCGCAGAGAACTTAGTTACGGCTAACCCCGGGCTAGACATTATCTATGCCACAGGTGAGCCTGCACTTATTGGCGTGATTGCTGCGGTGGAAGCCCAAGGCATAGGTGATAGCGTGACGGTCATCGGTTGGGATCTTACCGCGCAAGCTGTGCGCGGCATAGACGTTGGTTTTGTCGAGGCTGTTGTGCAACAAAACCCTTACCAAGAAGGTTATGAAGCCGTTGAGGTTTCTTTAGCGCTCCTCGCTGGTGAAGACGTACCTGAAGAAACGCTTATTCCCATTGATATTGTCACAACTGACAACGTTGACGACTTCCGCAGTTTGTTTGAGTAAGTTTAAGGTCTAGATGTAAAGGTCTGGGTGTAGATGAGCCTGCTCGAGCTACGCAACATTCACAAACACTTTGGTGCCATTCAAGC
>CAZMCW010000004.1:35134-35426 GCA_964564405.1 uncultured bacterium | reverse complement strand
GCCCATTTCTACAATTAAGCCTGGGGTGTTGGGGTGCACGCTGTGATCGTAAGCAAGGTGGTTAAACGCATAAAATTCACGCATGGTAGGCGATATGTTGAGGCTGTCATCAGGCAGGCTCGAGGCAGCTAAATACGCTTTGTCGATGTGCTCTTTCAAGTTAACATCCTGCGGATTGCGCAGTGGCTCAAAATAAGCAGATTTATAACCGCGACGCCTTGGGTCGGTCACACTATCTGCATGAACCGACAAAAATAGGTCAGCACGGTAGCCTTGTGGCGGTGTCGCAGGT
>CAZMCW010000004.1:0-35061 GCA_964564405.1 uncultured bacterium | reverse complement strand
CAGGTAGCACTTCAACCTCAACACCTGCTTCTTGAAGGCGCGTTTGCAATCTTGCGACAACCGCTCTGTTGATGTCTAACTCATTGGTGCCATTGGCATAGCCACCCGTGTTCCAACGCAAGTTGCGCAGTTCTTCTGGGTGGTCTTGTACAGCTTCATGACCAATCTGTAACGCCACCTTGGGGGCGCGCCTAGCCGGCCACAAGCGGGCTGCCGGGTACCAGCCCCAACGTCTTGTGGAGGTTGCGGAGGCTGTTTCCGACCAAGCTCGAGCCCCACCCCCACTATCTGCAGGCAAACGCGCAGCCAGCAACCACCAACAGGACAGGGCTAGCAAAAGTGCCGTAGCCAATCCCCGGCGTCTTGCTTTGCGACCTACCTGCGCTGCTAGTTGCTCACGCGCTAGCAATATAGGTGCAGTTTGTCGTACCTCCGGCTGTGACACGCTTATTAGGCTACCATTTAGTCGGCAAGCTAAAACGTGTCACATTTGGCAAGGGGGATTATGCAAACGACCTTAAGACTGCACGCGTTCGCTAGTAAGCCAAAATATGATGTGCTCGTTGATGTTTTCGAGATGGTCGCCTAGGCGCTCGAGGTAACGTGTTACATTCAAAAGCTTAATAGCTGTGCTGATGGTTTTAGGGTCTTCCATCATGTACGTGAGCAGTTCGCGTTGAATTTGTTGGTAAAGCTCATCAATTTCATCGTCCATGGCACTAGCTTCTTTGGCGACTTGCAAATCAGCCTCGGCAACAGCTTTGCTGGTTTTGTCGAGCATGTGAACGAGCACGTCCAAAATGCGCGACAGATCGGTGTATTTTTTGAGTTGAGGGTGGCTTGCTAAGTCTACACCTGCTCGAGCTACGTGCTCGGCGTAGTCACCTGCGCGTTCAATATCGCTTAATGCCCGGTGCATAGCTCCCAAAAACCGCAAGTTGGTTGTATTGGGTTGATATCTTGCAATGACCGTGAGAATGGTTTGCTCAATCTCGAGCTGAGCTGCGTCAATCTGTTTGTCATTACTTATACAGCGCTCAGCAGCATCAGCCTCACTATAGATGAGCGCACGCTTAGCAAACTCGGTAGACTCGCGCGTTAAACTCAACATGCGCACAATTGATGCGGCAATTTCTTGAAGATTACTTTCTAAAACCGTTTCAGCTTGTGATCCTAACATTCCTTAAGTGTACGCATTTTATGTCAGTGCTCAGTCAAGCAGATAGCATACTGGCTAACAATCTTTAAAGATTGCGAAGACGTGCCATGCAAACTGTATACACCATCTGACTGTCTAGCGGATATATGTTTTAGATAATTTGGCAGCACATAAATTGTTTGTGAATAAGGTATAAACAATTTCACTTGTTTTGTCTAGGATGAAAATACTAGACTTTGTCGACTGCTTATGGGTTTCTTTGTCTGTGGTGTTATTTTTAACATTTGTTGAACTTGTCACGCAGAACATCTTATTTGATACCTTTAGCGTTTCCACGAGTAACTGCTACAGGTAGTTGCGCGTGCGACCTAGGGGAGTAGACATCGACCCACTTAGTGTGGGGGAACCAATCTTGGAAACGCTACTTAAACCCTCAAAAACCACGTTAACAAGGTGTCTGTTAACCTGAAACGCAAGTTGCTGAGTTTTGTGCTAATGATATTTGATGACCATATGTCTTAATATCTTAAAAGTGTCGTTAACAGCATCTCTTTTGGACCGTTGCAACAGAGTTGACTGGTAGAGTTTAGACGCTCCAACCCAAGTTTGGCCACTGCAAAAGTTTTGTCCTTAAATAAGTCCATGACGATATAATCTGCAATCTTGATAACTGCCTATACCTAAGCATACGGAGCTGTTTATCAACATACTCACCAATTCTAATGACGTCAAAAAGTATGAAGGTAACCTCGTCAATTAGGTTGGCATCAACTACAATGTGCCAGTGCGTTACGCTAAGCATAAGCTTGCAAGATTGGTTTTTATGTTTGATTCAGTGTAAAGTTGTGCTTAAATGAAGTCTCGCCCGATCGTAAATTCGTGGCTTACTGAATGCTTCAGTGGATTATTTTATAGAAGATAAATAAACTAAAAAGTTAATGGAATAGCATTGGTGATGCATGAGGCAATTTGAACTAGGTAAAGCATATGTGACTACGGTTGCGCTACAAGACAAGATAACTAACCTTTTTAACGTGCATTTGGGTTACACTAAGAGTTGTAGAAAACAAGCCTCACCTTTTTGCGGAGCTAGGACTCCAACACCCTAAAAACTCTATGTCCATGACCTTACCCAATGCCACAAAATCAAAACAAGACAGTCCCAAAACACGTGTCAAGCACGCTGGCCTGAGCGAAGTAGGTCAGGTACGAGCGGTGAATCAAGATAGTTTTTGGGCAGACTATATTGCGGATAAAGGGTTTTTGGCGGTTGTGGCAGACGGCATGGGCGGGCATAAAGCTGGCGAAATCGCCAGTCAAAAAGCTGTCACAGTAATGAGTAAGACGCTCGAGCACAGCACTGAAGTGCCCCCAACCGCAATTGCCAAAGCCGTACAAGCCGCCAACCTAGAAATTTTTAATTACGCGTTAGATAACCCTGAACACAAAGGTATGGGGACAACCCTAAGCTCGGTGTTTATCGACGACCAAGTAGGCTTAGTTGCCCATATTGGTGACTCGAGGGCGTACTTAATTCGCGAAGGCACTATTCGCCAACTCACGCAAGACCACAGTTGGGTTGCTGAACGTGTACGCTTGGGCATTCTTACCGAAGATGAAGCGCGCAATCACCGCTGGCGTAACGTCATTACCAACGCCCTGGGAGCCAACCCGGAAATCAAGCTGGACATGATGAGTTTTGAGGTTATGCCGCAAGACCGCATTTTGCTTTGTAGTGACGGCATCACCAGTCTTATTGAAGATAGCGCGCTAGCCCAGATTGTCAGCCAGTACTCACCGGAGCAAGCGGTTGAAGAACTTATTGACCGGGCGAATGAGCAAGGTAGTCCTGACAATGTCACTGCGGTCATTGTGTCAGTTGATGCGATTGAGCCGCAGGTAAAAGCCTACATCACCCAGAATCACTATGAATTTACAACTGTCAAAATTAAAGACACTTTAAGCGGTATTCGCCAAATTGAGGCTGCTTACCCACAACAACAACGCAGTAAACAAGTTGCTTTACAGCTTTGGCATGGCTATCGTAATTGGCTCATTGGTGGCGGTGCGCTTCTCGTCGTGCTGCTTTTGTGGTTGCTCTTCCGCTAAGTTTGTGTACTTATACTTAAGTGATGTTTTGATGTCGCTTTGCGGCATCAAAATCGCTCGTGTTTACGAAGTACAGCGCAGCTCGAGCGTACCCTTAGATGATTTAGACGATGACATTCAAGAGTCAATTTGGTATTAGTACATTTCCTGACTTGGCGACTGAAGTGACTTGAGACTGTCAGTTTTAACCGCACAAATTATCTTGCAAAATACATGTTTGAAATACGTACTTTTAGAAGTTCCGCGATATGTTGTCACACCGCAAATTCATAGTAGTTCCAGGATTGGTTCCCCCACACTGAGTGGGTCGATGTCTACTCCCCTAGGTCGCACGAGTAACTGCCTGTGGCAGTTACTCCTGGAAACGCTACCAGTCGAAATTACCAGACACACTTTTATTAATCCTGTCTGTGTCAGCATCACATAAAAATGCTAGTTTCAAACAAATGCTAATTTCAAACAAAGGAGTACTTACCTCATGGCAAAAGCAATTATTCACACCGAGCAAGCCCCTGCTGCTATTGGTCCTTATTCACAAGCTGTCCAAGTTGGCAACATGCTATTTACCTCGGGGCAAATTCCCTTGTTACCAGATGGTAATTTGCTCGAGGGTGACATTACCGCCCAAACGCGCCAAGTACTAACTAATTTGCAAGCCGTATTAACTGCTGCAGGCGCTAGTTTTGATGATGTTGTCAAATGCACCTGCTTTTTGTCAGACATGAACAACTTTGCTGCTATGAATAGTGTCTACAGCGAGTTTGCGGGTGAGAACCCACCTGCCCGCAGTGCCGTTGAGGTCGCCCGCCTTCCCAAAGATGTACTTATTGAAATTGAGGCGATTGCAGTATTAAGTGGTTAATATCCGCAACTAAAATTCACACCAAACCAGCGACCTAACATCGCACTACACCCCCATGTTATGAAGACATTCACGTTGCGCCCCAACTCATAATGACACTGTGCGCTACCCTCTCAGATTTGCGGTAACTGTTAGAAAAAACACGTCACCATCGGCAGAAAATCACACAACTCAAGTCTGCCTTGAAAGCCTATAATCATCATGTGTTCATGGTGAGAGACGTGCGACAGCTTAATGAATTTTGTCTTAAACCTCACCGCAGCGCGGCTTGGTTAATGCCTTGGCAGTCTTACTGTTTAAGGCTTTTTTGTCATGTTTGTCATGATATTTCTTTCAGTTTTTATGATGCTTGGACAAAGCTCAACAAGCTGCACCCCCATAATTTATGGGGCAATGCCAGCGTATTCCAGCGAATAGATGTGTCTCGTCAGCTTAAACGTGATTGTCTAACACATCAGCTATGGTGTCAACATCTATATTGTCGGTTTATACATTACCCCCTACTAAAAATGTATTTACTAAGGATGTATCAGTTTGAACTGCAACAGCTCGAGTCTCGTCAACACCCTCTATCCCCGTTCTTTAATCAATGTTTGGCTATTATGTTGCGTGACCTAACATCTCAGCTTGAACTTGTGACAGCATCAACACTCACTATGGAGTTTGCGTGTACGTCGTAATTGCGGGCAATATCGGCGTAGGCAAGTCGAGCCTCACCAAGGTGCTGGCCGCCCGCTGCGCCCTGCAACCTATGCTCGAGACAGTAGACGACCACCCCTACTTAGAGGACTTTTACAACGATATGCCTCGCTACGCGTTTCACTCGCAGATGGTGTTTTTAACCCGACGTTTGGAGCAGTACCAAGCGCACATTGCAGGCAACAACAACATAGTGCAAGACCGCAGCATTTACGAAGACGCTGAGATTTTTGCGCGCCACCTCTACAACGAAGGCATTATGTCGCGGCGTGATTTTAGCACCTACTGGCGCATGTACCGGGCTATTCGTCGTGAGCTTCGGACACCAGATTTACTGATTTATTTACAAGCTAGTTTGCCTACTTTGCGCGCGCGCATTCACCAACGTGGACGCGACTATGAAGCGGGCATTCACAACGATTATCTGCTTAAACTCAACGCCTTGTACGAAGACTGGATTCGCCGCTACAGCCACTCTAAAGTACTCACCATCAACGTGGATAAACTTGATTTTATGAACGACTGCGTCGATTTAAATACCGTTTTGAGCTTGCTCGAGCAACACGGTTTAACCACGCCTATGTTGCGCTCAGGACCTCCCACTACAGCGTTAGCTGTCCAACCCGTAGACGATGTAGATGACGCGCCACCGCTTCACAAACATCCTCCAGCAAGCTTGCTCGATGCTGACCAGCCAGACCGTACGGATGCCAGTAGGTCTCGCCAAGCTCGAGCATCACAATCTATTCCTACCAGCTTTTCTTTAGATAACGTCTTAGAGGATGCTTCCACTGCACTCTCTGACAATACTAATGCGTTTAGAGACGACAGCACATCATCACAACAAACCAGCCTTGACACGTCTTTACCAACTTCTGAATCAACCAAGCCAGCAACCTCTGAAGGCACCATCTGGCATTCCTACCGTGACGATGATTGGCAAACGCGCCAACAACAACAGCAGAGAAACTCACAACGTTGGTCAAAGCGTCGCCTTAAAGGGTGGTCAGATGGTCAAAAATCTTAGTGGCACTACTGCTGGATTAGGTCATAGCCTCACCTCATGATGACCTTAGCTGAACTGCTCGTTGGTGCGGGATTAACCCTGCCTGTGACAGCATCGAAAGATGCTTTATTAGGGGTTGTGCATGATGTTGTGCAGGACTCGAGGCGGGTTCGCCCCGGCAGCGTGTTCATCGCCCGGCGCGGAGACAAACACGACGGCCACCGTTTTGTAGACAAAGCCCTTGCCCAAGGCGCTGTTGCTATTGTCGGCAGTGCATCTGAGGCTGAGCAAGCCAACTTTAGCTGGACCCAGCAGGTTCCTTATATTTACGTACCAGACGATAAACTCGCCCTAGCTCAACTCGCGGCGCAAGTTTACGAACACCCGTCCAAAGCTATGCATGTAACCGGCATCACGGGAACAGATGGCAAGACCACAACGTCGTTTATGCTGTACCACTTGCTGAATGGAGTCTATCCGACGAGCTTACTGTCGACCGCAGGTATTCGTGTGCTCGCTAAACCAATGCAGCTCGAGGGACACTTCACCACGCCCGAAGCCAGCGAAGTGCAAATGTTGCTGGCCAAATTTCGCGATGCCGGCTCGAGCCATGTGGTGCTCGAGTCAAGTTCGCATGGCCTCGCCATGAAACGCTTAGCGGAAGTTGACTACGACCTCGCCGTTTGGACCAATTTGACGCCTGAACACCTTGACTTTCATAAGACATTTGAGGCGTATAGGGAAGCAAAGCTCGAGCTGGTACAGCGCGCCAAAGTCAGCATCATCAACTTAGCAGACGACAACGCAAGTTGGTTTCTAGACGCTGCTCACCATGCCTCAGGTGAGGTCATCAGCTACGCCCTACAAAAAGCGGATGCACCCATTAACGCCGACTGGCAAGCCGAGGTTATTCGCGAAGATGCCAGCGGCATTACGTGGATGTTACGAGTGCCTCAACTCGAGGTTGCAACTGAAGTCTTTCTACCGATGGTGGGACGTTACAACGTCGAAAACGCGCTGGCGGCACTGGCGGCGGCACATCACACGGGCGTTCCACTAGATGTCCTTTTAGAACGCATCACAACCTTTAGTGGCGTGGCAGGGCGTATGCAGCGGATTGCTAGTGAGCCGTTTAGCGTCATTGTGGACTTTGCGCACACGCCAGACAGCCTCGAGAAAGCCCTGCACGCATTGCGATTACAAGTGACGGGCAAGCTCATCGTGGTGATTGGTGCAGCCGGTGAACGTGACCCCGGCAAACGCGCAGGTATTGGTCAAGTGGCTGTTCAGCACGCTGACTATGCGGTGTTTACTGAGGAAGACTCACGGTCAGAACGCACTGCAGACATCCTCAGCCAAATTGTTCAGAGTGCCAATCAATATGGTGATGAGGGCAAAGACTTTACAAGGATTGAAGACCGCCGTGAGGCTATCCATCACGCCATTAACTATGCTCAACCTGGCGATTTGGTGTTACTGGCCGGCAAAGGTCATGAAACAAGCCTCGAGCGCGCCAATGAAACCTTAACGTGGGATGAAGCTGCTGAAGCCCTCAACGCCCTCCAAGGTCGTAACATCGGCTAAACTTGCGCCATGACCATTATTCGCAAATATTTGCAGCATACGCTCCATCACTCAAAGTTGCTTGACTCAAAGTTGCCTGACTCAAAGTTGCTTGACTCAAAACTGCTTGATTCAAAGTTATGGGACAAGTTGCAGTTCATTAGCATTGTGTTGATCGCTTCTACCCTTGCTGCTTGTGCGCCATCCACTGATACGGCATCTGACACAGCATCTGGCACAACAGCTAGTACAGCGTCTGAGGTAACATCACCAAGACTCTCCAGCGAAGGATTCTCCGGCGAGGTTCAGCTCACCTTTTTTGATGGTAACCCGCAGGTGAGTGGGCTGGTTCGTACGCCTGAGGTTGTTGCGCGTACCAGCGTGCAAGCGGGTCAAATCAGCTTTAGTATTGAAGCGGATGAGCTGATGAGCGCGCGTTATGTACAGATGGACTTTCCTGCGTGGCGGGCCAGCGCTACGTTTGACATTCTCGATAACGATGACAATAGTGCCTGCAGCCAGCGTTTTAATACAGATGCAAGCGTCCAACTGTCGTTTGGGTACGCGCTCAAGTTAGATGTCAACGACCCTGGCTGCAACGGTGCCACTAGTTTAGGTGCGGTGCTCGAGCTTTACGACGACTACCTCAACGGACAGGTCAATGTGGCATTGTTTAGCGAGGGTGATTTGGCAACCGGGCAGGTCACAGGTGTTTACAGTTTTGCTGACGGACGCTTTCCCAACATCGGCATATCCACCCGCAGTTCACACATCTTTTTGGCACTGCAAGAAGATTTAGGGCAAGGTGATGCAGCACAGCGTTCAGGTAGCTACCAAATCCGCACACCAACGCCGCGCTCACTGGAGCAAGTTGAGGTCATACTCGAGCCTGTGGGTACGCAAAGTAATAACGCTCAAAGTAACAGTGCCGGACAAGCTACCCGCAGCCTGCGTCTCTCGAGGTTCCTCAGCGAGGCAAACTTGTAGGCAGCTAGCTTGCACAGGTAGACTTGCAGCATGTTCCAAACAGCCGATTTATGTGATGCTCACGATGTACAAGTTTGTGCGCCCTTGTTTCGTAACTTTGGTGGACGGGCAAGTTTTAGTGGGCCTATTGCCACAGTGCAGGTCTATGAAGATAATGTGCTTTATTTGGAGGCGCTCGAGTCCGTCCCCGCTGGCACGGTTATTGTGGTTGATGGTGGCGGCTCAACTCGGGTCGCGCTCATGGGTGACCGCTTAGGAAAAATTGCCACTACACGGGGTATTCCAGGCGTCATCATCAACGCGGCGGTGCGCGATACCGTTGAACTCGGTAAGCTTGACGTGGGCGTGCTTGCCTTAGCGCCCTGCCCGAAAAAGAGCTTCAAACGTGGTGACGGCACGCGCGATGGCATCCTCGGGTTTGGTGGCGTGATTTGGCGGCCAGGAGAGTATGTTTATGCCGATGAAGATGGCATTATTGTGAGTCAAAATAAACTTGTGTAAGACGTTGTCATCTTTAGATGTCAAGCAGGCATAAACTGGAAACATCAGCCTAGTTTTGGATGCTATTGCTATGCTTACCTTTGAGATTGTTAAATGATGCCATTACATTCTATAAATTTAGATGTTGAACCACCTGAGCCTCACAAGAGTCATCCTGCATGAAGCAGTAGTGCGCCGTCTGATAACATCTCCCCATCTCCTTTCACCCCTTCACCCTTTCTAAAAGGCAATATTAAACCTCAAGCATCTACAACAGCATCGCGCAATCCCACCATTTGTAGGCACGTGTGCTGACATTGTGTTGACAAAAGCATAAACTTAAAATATAACGTCATCAGGGGTGCAGATAAGCTGAGAGGGCGACCGCCCAACCCTAGGAACCTGACCTGGTTAGCACCAGCGTAGGGAGCGTGACAGCCGGTTTAACACTAAGCAGTTCTACTATCTGCCCAAAACCGCATTCACTCAATAGCTCCGATCCTCCTTTTGACGCAGTTAAATGTTGTTGAAAGGAGTTTTTTATGGCCAATCCGACACCTGCTGCACGCTATGGTCAAGATTTAGGTGCAAGCTTTGCAGATGGCGTCTTGACAGCTATCCAACGCGATGTGCTGGATAAAAAGCGCGATGAGCTACTTAATCACCCACTTTGGTATGGGCTTATTTCAGGTACAACTAGCCGTGCCCAACTTGCTACGTTTGCCTTGCAAGATGCTTGGCTCATCGGTGAGATTCACCGCTTAGATGGCCTCGCGATCGCCAAAGCACCGGACGCGGTCAGCGCCGACTACCTGATTCGTAAACTCACGCCCAAAGCAGATGCACTGGATAGTCTTAAAGCGTTTGGCAAAGCACTTGCGCTTACGGATGCTGACTTTGACAGCCTCGAGCCGCTAGCAGGTTGTACGGCCCTCACGACCCAGTTTTATTATCAGCTGGCACGCGGTTCGTTTGTAGAGGTTGTAGCCGCACTCAGCGCCAGCGAAACCATCTTTTTAGAAATCTGTGGGCGCATTGAGCAGCCGCTTAAAGAGGTTTACGGCTTTAGCGACGACGAGCTGGTGTTTTTTAGCTTTCATGAGGTGCTCGAGCCCGCTGAACACGCCATCAACGACTTGCTAGCGCAGCTTGTCACAACCGAGGCTGAGCGGAATGCTGCGTTTACTGCCCTGAAGTTGTGTTACGACTGTGAGCTGCTGTTTTATGACACGGTGCTAGCCCATCCGCACGTGTTTTCAGGTTAGCTGAGATGCTGCATACATCATCTGTTAGAAAATCACCTGTCAAAACATCCTCTCGAGCTAAGTCTGTGACTGCGCCTGACATCAAGCTTGATAACCTCAGCTACAGCTACACACCACACGACACGCGTGGGCTTGTTTTAGACGGCATCTCTCTCGAGTTTCCAGCAGGGACGTTTACGAGTATTTTGGGTCCCAGTGGCGCGGGTAAAAGTACCTTGCTCGAGCACCTCGCAGGCCTGCTCAGCCCAACATCTGGGTGCGTGTTGCTAGACGGTCAACCGCTCCCACCGCTGGGCTTTGCCGGCTACATGCCGCAACGCGACTGCTTGCTACCGTGGCGCACCGTGCTTGCCAATGTGCTGCTAGGCGCACAAATTCAGCACATGAATAAAGCTGAGGCGAAGAAGATGGCCTATAAGCACCTCACGGCGTTTGGTTTGGCAGATGTAGCACGCGCGTTCCCCGCCCAACTTTCTGGCGGTATGCGCCAACGCGTTGCCCTAGCTCGTACCGTCATGGTAAGCCGCACCTTGCTACTCTTAGATGAACCTTTAAGTGCCCTTGACGCCCTCAACCGCCTTAGCTTGCAACAGTGGCTTAGCCGTACCATTAATGACCTAGGTGCAACCACGGTGATGATTACGCACGACATTCGTGAAGCGCTGTTACTCTCTGACCGCATTGTGGTGCTCAGCGCACGCCCAGCGGCGGTGACTGCTGTTTACGACGTACCCCTCGCTGAACGCCCCAGAGACCCTGCCCACTTGCATGACGCAGCTATGCAGCAGCTCGAGCACCACCTCCTCACCCACCTGCTGGCTGCAGAATCAGGTTCAGGCTGATGGCCACATCTCATGCAACATCTAGTTCTAGCCAGCCGCTTACGCCTACGAGCAACCCCAACCCAATCTTAGCCCCACTTGCCCGCAGCGTACCCGCGCTACTTTTTGGGATGGTTGTCATGTTGCTGTGGCAACTTTACAGCCAACAAGCTGAGGTTCCGGTGACGGTGTTACCCTCGCCGTGGCGCGTTGGTCGTACCCTTGTACGCGAGTTTCCCGTGCTGGTGCATCACACCCGCATGACCTTGCTCGAGACGGCTCTCGGGTTTAGTCTTGCCATCGTCAGTGCGTTTGTGCTAGCGCTCGTTATCGATGCATCACACTGGTTGCGGCGCGCGCTTTATCCGTGGCTGGTGGCCTCCCAGACGATTCCTATTGTTGCCCTTGCCCCGCTTATGTTGGTTTGGTTTGGCTTCGGGCTACTGCCCAAAGTGCTGTTAGTGGCACTATTTTGCTTTTTTCCTATGGTGGTGGCTAGCGTAGACGGCCTCAGCCAACACGACCCCGCGCTACTCAAAGTTTTTCGGTCCATGGGCGCAAGTTACTGGCAAATGCTGCGCTTGGTACGCTTTCCGGCGGCTCTACCGAGCATCTTTTCAGGGCTCAAAATCGCGGTGACGTACAGTGTCACAGCAGCTATTTTTGCTGAATATGTAGGTGGCTTTGCAGGCTTGGGCATTCTCATTCAAAGTGCCGCTAACGCCAGGGCCACGCCACTTATCTTTGCAGCCATTGTGGTGACTAGCATGACCAGTTTTGCGCTTTTTGCGTTGGTGAGTTTCTTGGAACGCATTTTTACGCGCTGGTATGAGTGACCTTATCCAAGCAACGTTTAGGATGCTCGAGCATGTGAGTTACAACACTATCACTATCTATCTCGTCAGTAGTAGTTCCAGGATAAGTTCCCCGCACTAAGTGGGTCGCTTTCTACTCCCCTAGGTCGCACGCGCAACTGCCTGTGGCAGCTACTCGTGGAAAGGCTTCAGAAATTAACATATATCAAGAAATAGCCTTTAAGCCAGATACTTTCATTTAATAGCAACCTCAAGCTAAGTTCTGTCACGCTAATGATATTTATTTACCCGCCATCAGCAGCTATCACAAACCAAGATCAACATTCAGAAAGGAATTTTATGAACGTCAAGCGTAACCTCATTGCAGTACTCAGTCTTGTCGTCATCGGTTCACTTGTGCACGCACAGGATGACCTCGAGACTATCCGCCTTGCACTCGACTGGCTACCAAACACTCATCACACGGGAATTTACGTTGCAGATGCCCAAGGCTGGTATGAAGAGGTTGGCATCAATTTAGAAATTTTGCCTTACAGCGGTGTTGCTCCCGAAATTGTGGTCAGTTCTGGACGGGCAGATGTGGCTGTCTCGAGCACTGAAAATGTCTTGGCTGCGGCTGCCGCTGGCGACCCAGTTGTGTCGATTGCCACGCTTATGCACACCAACACCGCTGCGTTTGCGGTACTGGCAGACAGTGACATTATGCGCCCAGCCGACTTTGCTGGCAAAACCTATGCCGCCTTTGGGGCAGCTTATGAAACGCCTATTTTAGAAACACTGATTCAAGCAGATGGCAGCGCAGGCACCGTCAACAGCGCACTTTTAAGCGTGTCTGGCTTTGAAGCGTTACTTTCGGGTGCGGCCGACATCGTGTGGATTTTTGAGGGTGTGCAGGGCGTGCAAGCAGAGCTCGAGAATATTGAGCTGCGGCTCTTTAACTTCACTGATTACGGTTTGCCCGACTACTACACTCCTGTCCTTGCCAGCAGTCCTGCGTTAATTGAGGCTTCCCCTGAGTCCTTGCAAGCGTTTTTGGCAGCCACTGCTCGGGGTTACATGTTTGCTGCTGATAATCCCCCAGAAGCCGCCCAGCTCCTCATTGAAGGCACGCCGCCAGGAACGTTTCCTAACCCTGAACTCGTCAACGCCTCCCAGCTTTTTGCTGCTAATTACTACCTGACCTTGTCTCAACCTTGGGGTTACCAAGACCCGGCGTTATGGGAGGGATATCCTAGGTTATTGCTCGAGGCAGGTGTATTTACTAATGCTAATGGCGAGGTTGTACGTGATCTAGATGTGTCTGCGTTGTTTACAAACGACTTGCTCGAGGCAGCTAGTTCACCTTAATCCCAAAGCGCTTAACCTTAACGCTGCGATTAACCAGCTCTCATGTCCAACTACTAGTTTCACGCAATCTCAGCTAAATACAATGCAAACATCCACGCTCAGTTTACAAATATGTACTAGCATCATGTCAGAATGCGTATAGTCACCCCTATACATAATAGCTGCGCGTGTGCTTAATGCGCTCATAAACTCATTTTAAGGTACTGTCCTATTCGTCCCTTAGCTTACAGCAGCAGGATTCGGGCAAGTGCTAGCATGATTGATATTTTTGCCACACGAGTATGGTAATGCGCGTGCGTTTAGCCGCTTGGAGGACTTGTGAAACGATCATTTAATCCCTGGATACTAGTTATGCTCATCATTTTGGGCATTTTTATGTTTAATCAATTTAATTCCAACACACCCAGTCGGGAAATTCCCTACTCTACCTTCACGGAAGAACTGGTTCGTGAAGGACGCGTACGCGCCGTTATCATTGAAGACGGTAGCAGCATTCAGGGTGAACTGTTTAATGAAACACAGGTAGAAATTGACGGCCAGATTCGGGCTATTCGCAATTTCCGCACCGTACCTGTTGACGATCCTGACCTCATTTCGCTGTTACGTGAAAACAACGTTGAGGTTATCGGTCAAAACCCTTCACCGTGGTTAGGGATTATCTTTTCTATTTTGCCTATTGTGATTCTAATTGGCTTTTTCTGGTTTATTTTCATGCGCGCCCAAGGTGGCTCGAGCCAAGTCATGCAATTTGGTCAATCACGCGCCAAAACCTACGGTAAAGAAAACAAAGTGGGTACCACCTTTGAAGACGTTGCCGGTCACGAAGAAGCCAAGCAAGAACTTAAAGAGGTTGTGGATTTTCTCAAAAACCCTCAAAAATACCTCCGTATTGGTGCCGAAATCCCTAAAGGCATGTTATTGGTAGGGCCGCCCGGAACGGGTAAAACTTTGCTAGCCAGAGCTGTAGCTGGTGAGGCTGGTGTGCCCTTTTTAACGGTTAGCGCGTCTGAATTTATGGAGATGTTTGTAGGTGTGGGTGCTAGCCGCGTGCGCAACCTTTTCGAAGAAGCCCGCAAGTCGTCGCCAGCGATTATTTTTATTGATGAGCTTGACTCCATCGGCAGGCGGCGTGGAGCAGGTATTGGCGGTGGGCACGATGAGCGCGAGCAAACCCTCAACCAAATTTTGTCCGAGATGGACGGTTTTGAAAAAGACACCTCGGTGATTATTATTGCCGCAACCAACCGACCCGATATTCTTGACCCAGCACTCTTACGTCCTGGTCGCTTTGACCGTCAAGTCACTATTGGGCTACCAACCCACCGTGAGCGCGAACAAATCTTGCGCGTGCATGTACGAAACAAACCCATTGCTGATGACATTGACATAGAAGAACTAGCTAGCGCTACCCCAATGTTTTCAGGTGCCGACCTTGAAAACCTTACCAATGAAGCTGCTCTAGTTGCAGCGCGCACCAGCAAAAACATCATCTCTAAACAAGACTTTAACGAAGCCCTTGACCGCATTGTGTTGGGGCTTAGGCGCGGCAGTTTGGTACCGAGCGAAGAAGAACGCAAAATTTTGGCGTATCACGAAGCGGGGCACGCGGTTGCGTTTGCTGCTCATGCCAACCTCGGTGAAATCCGCAAGGTGACCATCATGCCGCGCGGCGGCGCTGGCGGGCATATGGCACCACTTTCAAAAGAAGAAATGTTTTCCAACCTAGAACGCTTTAGGCAGCAAATCATTGTTGCTTTTGGTGGGCGCGTCGCCGAAAAACGCCTTACCGACACCATCTCTTCGGGTGCTGCTAATGACCTTAAACAAGCCACCGGACTTGCCAAGCGCATGGTGCTAGATTTTGGCATGGGCGGCGAGGAGTACGTTGCGTGGGGGTCAGACGATGGTCCGGTCTTTTTAGGGGGCGAAATTAGCCGCCGCAAAGACTTTAGTGAAGAAACTGCCCGCGAGTTGGAAGAAGAAGTGACTCGTATTTTGCAAGAAGCTTATCAAGAAACCGAAGCACTTATTGACCGCCATTGGGTTGCTGTTGAAGGGATTTCGCTAGCGCTCTTGCAACGCGAAACCCTCGATGGGAAAGCTATTCGCAATGCGTTTAACCGCACTCAAGAAGGTGCTAGTGCTGAAGAAATTGCCGACATGATCAACCGTGAAATGGGTGAAGCTGAACGACTGCTCGAGGAAGCCTCGAGGCGTGCAGCCGCAGCCGAAGAAACCAAGCGCCGTGAAGCTGAGCGCTATAGTAGTCCGCCTATTGACCCACGTCCAGAACCTTCGGGCTCAAGCAGTTAATTTTAGTGCATCTAAAACGCGGCTAACCCCCGCGTTTTTTATGTTTGTTTTGCGTCACCAATCTCAAATTATCTTATTGGTTTTGGGATTAGTTCCCCCATACTAAGTAAGTCGATTTCTACTCCCCTGAATTGCACGCGCAACTGCTTGTGGCGGTTACTCGTGGAAACGCTATCTATATCAGACTTCATCATCTCCCAATCTGCAGGCTGTGACGGTAGCTGTCTCATACTCATGCTCTATAATTAGCGCATAATACTGAAGCGAGTCTGCTATGGTCTTTCAGAAAGACTGTCTAATACTATTTTCGGTTATTTTGGTAACAAAGCAACCCGAGCGACATGAGTAGAAACAGATATCAAGTCCGTGCCAGACAGATGGAAATCCCACAAGGATTGATGATGTGTTTTTTGGACTTGGTATAACACATCCAAATTGATGCGTTTCTATCAGCATCCAACATTAAAAATCCAAAGACGTTCTCAAATGGGACACTTGAAATACCCAGAATTCACGCTTCTTGATTGTTTCGGATAATCTCAGAGATAGCATCTTGTTTGTTGAGACACTCAATTTATTTGCATATATAGCGATATGCATAAACATTGGTCTGTAAACGGAGCGGGTCTATTGGTACTCGCTTAGTTCGGTAAGCATGGAGCTAGCTCCATACTTACGGCTAACGCTATATCAGAATTTTGTAGCAGTGAACCTCGAGGAACTTTGATTTGTGATTTCTAAATCATCACCTACCCTTACACCAGTAACATCACCTGAAGATGATGCCAAAGCAACTAGCCGTCTCATCGACGGTAAGTACCGTGTTTACGCTGAACACGTCTATGACGGCCAGCGCACGTTACTAGATGCCAAAACATCTGACGGTACGTGGGTGACTATCACCTGGTACCGGTTGCCACTTGCTCAAGAAGATGCGTTTGAGCGTTATCGCATCTTGCTTAAAGGGCTTAAGCGCAAGCGCCTTGCTGCTGTGCACGATGTTGTGTCGCGGCCTGGCGCGCACTATGTTGTGTGGGCTCGACCAGACAACACAACAAGCCAGCCTGTAGCCGGGGGAGACAAATTAACAAGCGCACGTTACGAAGCGCTCAAAGACATGTTGGCAGCACATCAACGCAACCTAGCAGACGCCCTGTTAAGACGTGACAAACGCACAGGTGACCTTATGCTCTACGGTTTAGGCTGGCAAGCTGGTAGTGCTGCAGAAACAGGACATGTACGGCGTTTACCTTGGTGGCAACGGGGCTGGCAATACATTACCCCTAACTTCGACTGGCTCATTGCTTTTGCCCTAAGTGGTTTGGGTGTGCTATTACTGCTTACCGCTGTACGCACGCAAGCACCTTGGGTAGTTATTCCTGAACTGCGCGGTCAGCAAATTAATACTGCTGCTGACCAGCTTTACAGTCTAGGCTTGCAGACTGTGCTCGAGGCTGTCCCCTCTACCGAACCTGCTGGGCAGGTCATTGAAGCGCGCCCAATAGCTGGCAATCAACTTCGGGCCGGACGCGAAATCACCTTGCGCTACGCCCTGCCAGCAGCGCAGTTATCACCCCAGACGGTACCTGAACTGCGTGGTTTAAGCCTAGATGAAGCACGCACAACTTTGCAACAACAAGGGCTTGAACTGGGCCGTCTTCTAGAAACCCATGCTGATATTCAGCCCGACACTATTATTGCCCAAGCTAGCTCGAGCCAAACCACCTTGCCCCAAGGTAGTACCGTAGACGTACTTGTCAGCCTTGGACCAGCATCTGCATTGACAGTACTTCCAGATTTGCGGGGTCTATCTGAAGACGCGGCAAGAGCCATTGTGTTAGCTGCCGGTATTGAAACACCCTTGGTCATTGACCGCCAGCAAGCTAGTGTTGAAGTTGGCACGGTGCTCGAGCAAAATCACAAACCGTTTGTTCCGTTCAAAACAGATGCAACTGTGCGGTTGCTGGTAGCTTCATCTGCAAGTGAGGTTATTGCCGAAGATGGCTTTGCCAACTTTATTGGCATGAGTGAAGCTGAGGCTATTACGTTAGCCCGCGCTCAGGGGCTCAACCCGGTATTTAGCTACGTGAGCCGCGCCAACTTACCTGCTGGGATTATCTTTCAAACGCCTGAACCCAACAGCAACAGCACCAACAGCACCGTGGAACTTACCATCAACGCCCAACCTGAAGTTATTCCTGTGCCGCAGGTTGCCGTTAGCATCAACCCACTCGAGCCGCGCACGTTTAGCTACCGCTGGAACGTTGAGCAAGGCATTTCTGCTCAAATTGCCGAGGTACGGGCTAGCAGCTTAGACGGCGAAAGTATCTTGCTCAGCCGGGCCATGGTTGAAGGTGGTGACGTGGTTGAAGGAGAGTGGACGACAGATATTGCTGGACCCATTACGGTGTCACTCACGCTCAATGGCTTCAGCTATGGTGAGCCTTTGCGACTCAATCCTTGATTCCTCTAGTACCTTCACGGTGTGTTATCGCACAAAGATACTTTATCAACACTGATGGCGACTATGATTCTCGGCAAGATGGATTAGCTGGGGCCACTTCGTTTTAATGATGCTTTTGAGGCTCTCAAAGGATACGGAACCCATGGTAAGCTCGAGCCCATGAACGTCATACCAACTCACATGATACTTCCCCCACCAATCCTCAGTTAACCGCTGAGGATTGCGCAACATGACACCTTAATTCGCGCGTGGCTTACGCGTGCAGGGTTGTTGTGGCCTTTCCTCATTTGGCTAGTTGTCAACAAATTTTGGAAAGGCATGTTCATGACATCATTAAAAAAACCGCGTACACGTATTACACGTGTACAGCGTATCGGTATGGTCCAAATTGCCAGTGCAGCTCTACTTTGGGGTACCGTCGGCGTAATCGTAGGTTTCCTTTATGCAAACTCACCCTTAAACGCGACTCTTATCAGCTTTTACCGGATGAGCTTGGCTACACCTGTTCTAGTGTGTACGCTTTTGTATCAGCACAGCTTGTATAAGCCCAGTGATCGCAGTTTTCGCTTGCGCCCACGTGACGTCTACCTCACTGCATTGATGGGGATTCTGTTAGCCCTTTACCAACTGTTTTACGTCATTGGCATCGATCACTTGGGGGTAGCTATTGCCACACTCATTACGTTGTGTAGTGGGCCTGTGTTTGTCGCGCTTTTATCGTGGTTTATCTTGCGTGAACGGCTTACGAATAAAACGTTGAGTGCTTTGGGCTTGGCATTAATTAGCACAGCGTTACTAAGTCAGCCTGGTGGGGTCGTCAGCAATTTGGGACTAGGGTTAATGTTCGCAAGCTGCTCTGGCTTGGGTTATGCCCTTGTAACATTACTTGGACGGCATCTAGCACAGCACTACCCACCTTTGCATACCACCACATTTATGGTGATTTGTGCCAGCTTGACGTTATTCGTGCCTGCTTTGCACAGTGGACTGACGAGTATCAACAGCCTGTCGTATCAGCATTGGTTGCTGCTGATCTACCTTGGCGTTGTGCCAACAGCTTGTGCCTACAGTTTGTTTGTGCTGGGAATGCGGCACGTGCCAGTGACAGCAGCTAGTATCATCACTTTGCTCGAGCCACTGACAGCGACCGTCTTAGCGTGGATATTGCTTGCTGAACGCCTTGCCCTAACATCAGTTGTAGCTGCCTTGCTACTCATTTTGGCACTTATGCTACTTGCAGTAGGTTAGTATCAGCTAATTTGTAGTTGACTCATCCAATACGTGACGTTTTAGCTCGAGGCCGCCATATTGAAGTGGCGGCCTCGAGTAATATTTAACAATTTCACGAGATGTTGTTAAAGCCACGATGTTTTCTCAATACCATCAGGCAATGACCTTTCCCATACACCAATTAGGAGCATGAAGGTGAACTGTATCAAATATTTGTGAGGTTGCTAATCAAGACATCCTATGTCACGAAGATATCAATACAATCAGGACACTGACATCAAAATAGACGCTTTTTGAAGCTTGGATCAACACCGTGCATACCCCAACCGTCAGCACAGTACCAGCCGCGTTATACTAGCGCTGCCCTATGCGCATAGCCTATTTTACAGAAACGTTCTTACCCAAAATTGACGGTATTGTGACGCGACTTACGCGCACGCTCGAGCAACTTAGTGACCTTGGTCATGAAGCGTTGGTCTTTGCCCCGCACAATCCACCAGCTAGCTATGCAGGTCACAAGGTGGTGAACGTGCCTGGCGTTGCGTTTCGTCCGTGGTATCCCGAACTCATTTTAGGGTTGCCCAGGCCGCGTCTAGGGCGGGAACTAGACGACTTCGCGCCGGATGTCGTCCATGTGCTTAATCCTGTCATTTTAGGCATGTGGGGCACTGCGATTGCTAAACAACGCAACTTGCCGCTGCTGGCTAGTTTTCACACCGACCTGCCCCAGTACGTGGTGCACCTGAAACTTGGCTTTTTGCGCCCGCTTTCCCACACCTGGATTCGGGATGTTCACAACCAAGCTCACGTTAACTTGTGTACGTCGCAACCCATGGTGGACGCCGCTAAAGACTTAGGCATCAAGCGTTTGAGACTTTGGCCTAAAGCGGTAGACACCGTGCGTTATCATCCTCAGTACCGCTCACACGACATGCGCGTGCGGCTTAGTGGCGGTCAACCTGAGGCTAAATTGATGGTCTATGTGGGACGGCTTTCGCATGAAAAACGGCTCGAGTGGCTCCTACCTGCCATACAAACCCTAACCGGTGTCCAACTTGCGTTTGTGGGTTCTGGCCCAGCTGCAGACCATCTTAAAAAACGCTTTGCCGGCACTAACACGACCTTTGTTGGCTACTTAAGCGGCGACGACCTAGCTGCCGCCTACGCCAGTGCAGATGTATTTGCGTTTCCGTCTGACACAGAAACATTGGGCTTTGTAGCCATGGAGGCGATGGCCTCAGGTGTAGCCGTTGTAGCCGCTAACGCGGGCGGTATTCCAGATGTCGTTGAAGATGGGGTGAATGGTCTGCTATTTCGACCTGGCGATACAGCTGACTTGACGCAAAAGCTCGAGCAACTCCTCTTCAATGACACGTTGCGCGCCCAACTTGCGAACGCTGCTCGCGCCAGCAGCGAACCGTGGAGTTGGCGGGCCAGCACCCAAACGCTCATAGGCTACTACGACCGTGCTATGCGCATTCATCACCGTTTTGATCCACCCAGTGTGTTCTAAGTGGCTCCATAGTAACTTCGCGACGTGAAACGTGAATGAATCACAAAAAGCCTTTAGCCAGAGGTATCATCTGTCAAAGATGATACCTGCCGCTCAGGGCTGTTTTCCTTAACCGCTACCGCTATCTGTATCTGCAAGATACAGATAGGAGATACTTAGCTTGTCATTTTCTCCTATTGTTCCCTCATAAAATCGCTTTGAGGACAAAATTCCTAGCGCGGTTGTGTATAGTAGGGGCAGCATGATACGCCCCTTAGACGCTCGAGACTACCCTGCCCTCATTTCGCTACTAGAAGCTGCTGACGCTGATGCTAGCTTGCGTACCTTTGCGCCAGACAGCCGCACCGTAGATGAACTTGCACTTGAACTTGGCGACGACAGCCCTGAGCACGAATCGCTTGCCTTTGTGCTCGAGCAAGACGAGCAAGTCATTGCCTATGTCAATTTAAGGAGCGAAGACGGCGAGCATGTTATGGAGGGTCCAGTCATGACGGCGGACGCGCCAACTGAGGCTGTTGCCAAGCTCGTCAAACGCGTTTTGAAGTTTGCACCGCAACGCCACTATGAATTTATTGACGCGTTTGTAGATGAAGAAAACCGCCACGCCCAAAATGTATTGCGTCAAGCCAGTATGCAAGCGTTTCGGACCACCTACCTCTACGAGCTCGAGCGAGGTACACAAAACGCAGACGAGGCGCGGTTAGCTAAGCATCTTGAGACCGAGCTGCGGCTTATCCGTAGCCTTACAACCAGTCCGGATGACAACCATCCGTCCCGCCTAGACGTTGCGCTCTACCGCGACCTCTACCGCGACACAACCGAAGACTGGCACGACCGCCTTACCTGGTCAGATGACGACCTCATCAACCACTTTGCACAAGACGATATTCAACTTTTGGTAGCGTGTCAGCAAGATAAGCTGGTAGGGCATTTAGAGTTAGAACTTATCCCTGTTGAAGCGCTTATAGCGGACTCGGATGTAGCAGACTCAGATGCTACCCAAGTGGTAACTCACGAAGCGGAAATTGCCTACTTTGGCGTGCTACCTGGCGCACGTGGGCACAGTATTGGCAAACGCTTAGTACAAGCCGGCATTGACCTTGCTTTTGAGAACGACAACGTTGAGGTGGTAATTGCCCGCGCTCATGACGACGAACGGGCTGCGTGTAAGGTGCTCGAGGCTCGAGGCTTTCACCTGCGCCAATCTGTCTTAGGATTTACTTGGGAGTTGCGCAACTAAGCACGTTTTAGACATAGATATCAGGTACTATCCTTCTACCAAATCTTTGTTGTCATAATCTCTAGCAAGCTCGAGATAGTCCCATCGATCACATTACCTAGCGTTTCCACAAGTAGCTGCCACAGGCAGTTGCGCACGCGACCTAGGGGAGTAGAAATCGACCCACTGAGTATGGGGAACCAATCCTAGAACTACAAACCGTAGCAATTATCCGCTTCAACAAAACGATGTCATCTGTAACGTTAGTTGGTTAGATCTTTAGTAGATGAAGTTGTGTTATCAATACACACACATTAATAACTACCCAAATTTGCTTGTTTGTAACCTTCTCATGTACATCAAACTCCTACCCCAATATGCTGATGATGTGAGCAACCCTCAACATCAAGCGGCAACTACAGGTAAACTATGAGTTATGTCACGGTTGTCCCGTTTAACTCGCGCTTTGCATATGTGGCACAGAATTACCCAGCCGCTCTACTGGTTTTACGAGCGGCGACTTTTTGCTGAGGTTGTTGAGCAAAACACCATGCCAAACCACGTGGGGCTCATTTTAGATGGCAACCGCCGCTTTGCCAGAAGCCTCGGACTACACACGTCTCGCGGGCATGATCTGGGCGCAGAAAAGGTTCATGAGGTACTTACGTGGTGTCGTGAATTAGATATTCAGCACGTTACCCTGTGGGTTTTTAGTACCGACAACAAAAACCGTGATCAGGCTGAGGTCGAACATATTTTGAACTTGCTTGCCAGTGAAGCTGTTGAACAAACCGAAGAAGGCGACCTCCACAAGTATCAGGTCAAAACCACAATTATTGGCGATTTGGCGGGCATGCCCGAGCACGTGGTAAATTCTTTGCGCAAGCTCGAGCATGTCACTGCTCACTACGACAAAATGTTCTTGAATATCGCCGTTGGCTATGGCGGCCGCGAAGAGATCACCCATGCAGTCCGCAGTTGGTTACGCACCAAGCTAGACCAAGGTGAAACACTCGAGCAGGTCATTGGTGACCTAGGTAGCGAGGTTATTGAAAGTCACTTGTACACAGCTGGCTTCCCCGATCCTGATTTTGTTATTCGTACCAGCGGCGAACTGCGCATGAGTGGGTTTTTGCTGTGGCAAACGGCGTATAGCGAATTTTATTTTTGCGACGTGTTTTGGCCTAGTTTTCGCAAGCTCGACTTTTTGCGGGCGATTCGCAGTTTTCAAGCGCGTCAGCGTCGCTTTGGGCGTTAGCTATATATGACCTCACGTGCGTACCTGCTCTTTAGCTAGGTTCCATAGTGATGTGGTGAAGTAAGTTCTCTTGACGGTTGTGCTAAAATTCAAAGTCTTTTGGTTGCACATGGCTAGACGTCTAAGTTAGGTTACAAACTTAATCAAACGACATCAACCAGATGAATGAGACCCCTCAATCACCTTAAATTTTTGGCGTTTACCTAGCCAATCCCCTACTGCCTTGACACGGCAATTAATTAGCCTTTACCTTGGGTAAGGTAGTTTATTAATAGCTGACAGCTTGGTAAATATCCAGTCAACCTTTAACCCACATTTTGTAAGGAGTTATTTATGAAACGCACGTATCAACCTAACCGCCGCAAGCGGGCTAAAACGCACGGCTTTCGCGCCCGCATGAGCAGCCCGGCAGGTCGTAATATCTTGAAGCGCCGCCGCGTCAAAGGTCGCACACGTTTAAGCGTCTCAGACGAATCACGTCACTAACTTAACCCCGTTGGGCTAAGGCTTCCAAGTGCAGATAGGCTTCTAGGCAGGACTTTTAGACGAGGCTTTTGTGACTCAATCCGCGCAACGCTTTGTATCTTTACGCGGCGAACGTGCGTTTGCTCGCTTACGTAGGGGCTACCGTGGTCATCACAAGTTTGTAAGCGTACGCTGGTTGCCCTATAAACCGCGTTATACGCAGGCTAGCCGTACACCTTCTGCTAGTAAGCCTGATGGCTCTGCACATCACCCTCAGTTCCAACCAAAGTCCCAACCAAAGTTCCAACCAGAGTCCCAACCAGTGAGTCGTGTTGGCTTTGTGGTGAGTAAAAAGGTTGGCAATGCTGTTGTGCGCAATAGAGTGCGCCGCCGATTGCGCGAAGGGTTGTACGCGTTGTGGCTCGAGCAACCCCCCAAGCGCAAGCTGGTTGACGTGATGATCATTGCTAAGCCAGATGCTGCCCAAGCTGACTATTGGCAACTCAAAGCTGGTCTGGCGTCTGCGCTTTACAAAAGTGAATTGCTCGAGCAGCGCCCTCAATCTGGACGCAGTTATCCATAGTTTTTAAACACAGTCAAGCGTTTTTGAATTGATAGGTTTGCTCGAGCCACAGAGGACGTCTACTACACACAACCAAGATATGCAGATTTGGCTTTGAGCCCTTGTTGAGCGCGCTTTTTATACGCCTTCCAATATCTTGCTGCTGGTCTATTACCTACTTTGTTGATTATTGAATCCTGTACTCGCTGCCAACTGTGAACGCTAAAACAAGACTCGGTGAAGACAGTTGAGTTGATACAAGACAAGTATGTTTTTAACTACTTGTTACACTTTCGGAGGAATGTTGAAACCTTGTGTTACACGTTTATTAGCTAGCGCAATTGCGCTAAGCTTGTTGGCGCTTGGTACTGTGGCGCTTGCCAGAGTTACCTTTGCAGCTAACGAGTTTGCAGTAGAAGATTTTCGCAACGCTAGCGATAGTCTGTCCGAATTGTGTATTACCGATAGCTCGTTTTGGTGTGCGCGTAGGCAAGATGACCTCACGCTTATCACCACCAAGAGTATGGATCTGTTTATTACCGACGCTGGCGAGTTGGCAGCCATTTACGTTAAGCAGCAGCGCGGGCAAAACTTAAATAATTACAACCTGACTGCGGCTCAAAACTTAATTCCTGCTGGTTCCAGTATTCCTGGGGGCGCACTCCTCTTAGGAGATACTTACGTTAAGCCCGAGGTGCTTGCCTCGAGCTGGGATCAAATTAGTAGTACTGATTTGTTAGGTGAGTTTGAACTTGCAGTTGGTCCTTTTGCGGTTACCAAGTCTATTTTGGTTAGTGGCGTTAGCAACACGTTTGATGTGTCTATCGAGGTTAGCCCTTTAAATGATGCTGCTCTTATAACATCTTCTGAAGCACAAGATACTCCCGCTGAGGAGAGTCCTTCAGAAGATACCAGTGCAGAAAATGACGAAGATACTGACGCGTTAACCGTAAGTGATATAGACATGATTCGCTACGCGTTTCCTGGCATTGCTAGACAAGAAGAACCTATCGTCAAAGTGGGTCAAGGTACAACTTTTGCACTTAACCCTATTTCTCAACCGATCGACGATCCCCTCTATGCGTCGTTGCAAAGCAACAATCGCAATACTGGGCAAGCTATTATCTTGCGTCCAGAGCAAGCTGCAAATGGTTACATGGCCACCTACTTACCGCCTGATATCGTCAGCTTGGGTGCAGCTTTAAATGAGGGTACAAGCGAGCTCAACTTGGAAGTCTACACGGGTCCCAACGAGCTTGTGCGTTACCATCAAGAAGATTATAAAGATTTGCCTGGCTTATTTACACCCAATATTTTGGGACAGTTGTCACTGGGGATTATTTTTATCCTCGAGCAACTGCAAAATGTAATTGGTAGTTGGGGTTTGTCCATTATATTACTAACCCTCTTTTTCCGACTGATTATTTGGCCGCTTATGGCAACTCAAACTAAATCCATGGTGGGAATGCAAAAAATTCAGCCAAAGATTCAGGAACTACAAAAGAAATACAAAAATAACCGCGAAAAGCTTACTCAAGAAACCATGAAACTCTACCAGGAAGCAGGCGTCAACCCAATGGGAGGGTGCTTGCCCATGGTACTACAGATGCCACTGTTTATTATTTTGTGGCGGGTGTTTATGAACTTTGAGTTTAACCAAGGATTTTTGTGGATTCCTGACCTTGGTCAAGCGGACCCGTTTTTCATTTTGCCCATTATCTATGTGGGTGTTATGGTGGGTCAATCTTTGCTGAGTGCTAAAGGCAACAAAGATACCTTACGCCAACAACTTATGATCAACATGATCTTTGTGTTTTTCATTATCAACTTTCCGTCTGGCGTTGCCCTTTATCTAGTTACTTCGATGCTGGTACAAGTTGGACAGCAGTATATTATCCAGCGTAGCGTTAACGCACAACCTGCCACAACCTAGCTTTTTATGATCACCAAGCGTGTTCAAAGCAAAGCTTGAGCAGTAGCTAGTAACATCAATACGTTTGTACGGTTCATCGAGGCATTACGACATGTCTCGATATCTTTTTGGTAGATATCTTTTTTTGGGTTACGATCATTAGCAGTAGCTTAAAAAGTTAGAATAAAACTGACGATTGTGGCTTATCTAGCGCTGTCATCGGTGATCGACCGTACATCTAATTTAGAACAACGACATTTGTACACATATAGACACGTACAAGGACACAGCGGGGACACAGCGGGGACACATACGGGAATTTGTAAGTTGAAGGGCTATAATAAACTATGGCAAGTGATTTAGATCAATACCTCGAGGGCATCGGCATCAATATGGATGACCAAGATGAGTCCTTTGAGCCCCCTCGAGATCATGAGACACTCACTGAGGATAACTCAGTTGACAGTGACACAATGACTGCTGGTCTAGCGCAACCGCTTGTGTCTACAGGTGGTACTATGGCTGAACGCTGTGAATCTTTTTTGGTCAATGTACTTTTGAACATCGACCCAGCGTTTGCCGTTGAAATGGGTGCTGTTTATGAAGATGAAGTTTATGTAGACATTCAAGGGGGTAGCGCTGGCAAAATTATCGGGCGTGGCGGGCGTACGCTAGCAGCGCTCGAGTACATCACCAACACGGTTATTAACCGCGACAACCGTGAGCGCGTTCATGTTAACATCGACGTGGGTGGTTACAAGCGACGCCGCGACGACAAACTGCGCAACATCGCTAAAAAGCTTGCAAGCAAAGTACGCCGCACCAACATGGCAGTTGAACTTGACCCTATGTCTGCAGCTGAACGGCGGGTTGTGCACATGGCTATTGCCAATGAACCTGGTGTTTACAGCGAATCAACAGGTGAGGGCGCAGATCGCCGTTTGGCTATTAAGCCGGAAAATTAATTTTTAGTTATAACTATCTTTTGGTCTGTTACTAGGGCGTCCATACGGACGTCCGTTGTTTCTTGGGGAAGCCGCTGGACAACTAACTCACGCGCGACCACGCCAACTTTGCACGCGGGTAGGTTAGTTGCTAGGAGTCTATCGATGTGACCCATACCGTAACCTAAGCGCCCACCTAACACGTCAAAGCATAGTCCTGGTAATAACATGAGGTCGATAGTTCTAGGGTCAACAACGGCTGCACTCACTGGCGGTTGTAGGTAGCCAAAGGGATGCCACTCGAGCCTAGTCATATCTAATTCATGCACACTGAGTTGACGGTGCTCAGTCCAGGTTCGCGTCACGTAAATATACTTGCTTTGTTGTTGCAAGCCTCTAAGTAAAGGTGTGATATCTAGTTCGAGAGTTGTGGGCAAATACGCTAGAATGTGCGTTGCCTCGTGAATAAGGATCGAGCCCACTAGCATGTCACATACAGCAGCACTGCGCTCTACCAAAGGTAACTTCTGACGTGTTTGTTTTGCCCAACGCCGCCACGCGCGTTTAGTGACCTGAATATGCTTTTGCCTGATAACATCTGCATCGGGCTGTTTCCCTGTTGACATACGCTTACCTCAAGACGTCATAGCGTAAGGGCATGGCTGATACAACACTCCCTAAACAAACAACCGTCACGCAAATTGCCGAGAAACGCTACGTCGGCATTACCCCCGACCAGCAGCGCGTCATGATCGATGGCGCAAGTACGGCCAAAACAGGCATGAGTCCAATGGACTTACTGCTCAACGCGGTAGGCGGTTGTGCTGCGTTTGACATTGCTGAAATGGTGAAAAAACGCCGCCTCGAGCTTCATGCGTATCGTATTGAACTAACTGGTGAGCGGGCAGATACCATTCCTCGTTACTATACCCACATTCATGCTAAGCACATTTTTAATGTACCTGGTCTAGACCAAAAAACAGCTGAGCGTTTTGTCGAACTAGGTATGACGAAGTACTGCTCGGTAGCCTCGAGCCTCAAGTCGGACATTAGTTTTGAGGTTGTTTTGGAAAGTACCGAAACACCGGCCTAATCACGCTTAGCCACGTAACTATGCAGGTTGCGTTTGCGGCGCTCGTTGTGAATGCTCGAGCTTGGCACGTTCGGATTCGTCACCGCAGCAATCATGCCAAAGTGTTCAGGGTCATCTATGTTAAATAGCTCAACTGACAAATGCGGCAGAACCCTGTTCACGTGCTCATAAAACGCCATAGCCCGCTGACGGTCGCCGCGCAACTGCATGGTAAATACGTCGCTACGGCGCTTGCCTGTGGCAAACTGCACGGTTAAGCCTAGTGGCTCAGCTAGGGCCATAACCACGTGTTGGATTTCGTCTTGCACAGTATTACTGCCCGTAACCTCAATTGGTAAGTCATCTGATAGGTGTGGTTGATCTTTTGCCAAGACGGGTCCATTTCTTGGTCACGCCGGCATTAGCTGTGACCATAACTAATTTTGTGTTGGTCTACAAAACGCTAAGCATAATAATAGCTTGAGGACTCTATTGTACAGGTTTGTGGCTAGCGTTCGTCAATAAGTTCAGCATCCGGCGGTAAATAACGCAGGTCGTCTGGGTTTAAGCCCACGTTAGTTTCAAAGCCGGTAAAGATGAGTGTAGCCACAGGGTCACTAGTATCATCTTCAGGAACGTCAACACCATCAACCATACTGAAAAATTCCAGTTGATAAGGTGCCCACATTTGTCCAGCTAGGCTACCGTCAAGGATTTGCGCGCGCACGTAGTCAATGATGACGTTGTCTTGCATTGCCACATTGTCAAAGCGGACAATATAGGCACTGCCCTCTGCTGTCTCTGTGTAACCCTCCATAGCAGGTTGCCAACCTTCAAAAAGCATGTTCAAATCGAGGCGAATATCGATGTCGCGTTCGGCGTTGGCAACTTCATCACCAACGTTAGCGTCACTAGGTAATAGCCCACCTAGAGCATCAGGATCGTTAGCACTAAGGATAATCACCTGATTGGTAAGGTACTGATAGTTGTAGACAACGTCGTCATCGATAATGATAAAGTTATCTGCAATAGCATCTGGTTGAATGATGTAAACATAGGCAAGTTGCTCATCAGTAATAAGTTGTACGTCAATCTCGAGCGCATAGCTGGTGCCATCAGCATCTTGAATGTCGCCGGTGAGTAAAAACTGACTGTCTACGGTTGTACTGGCAGCGGTCTCGAGCTCTTGTAGTACCTCGTCTGCGGACAGGTTTTGCGCTATGGCAAGTGTCAACAGGCTAGACGTCAGTAAATACAGTAGTGCAATATTAAGTAGCCTAGCGCCAAAAGTTGCAGTGCGTTTTATAAAAACAGGGGTAAGTAAGTGAGTCATTGTGTGTGTATGTTAGCAAATCCTTGTTTAAAAGCAGCGTGAGGTGTAACGCCAACCTGCTCAGTTGACTCATTATGGCCATCTGATGAACTTTGAGTGTGTCCTGTAAACGCGCATGTGAACGCACCTTTACAACAACTTCACGCGACCCGCAGGTGCTCATGGTAGCATCATGAAAGCTAAATTTTAGGAGGACAAGTCGTGAATACCATCTTTACAAAACGGCTCGCCATGCTTGTGCTACTCACACTCGTTGCAAGTGTCTTTTCGAGTGCGTTGGCACAAAGTCGTAGCATTGTGGTTAGCCCCCGGTCCATTATTGTTAACCCCGCCCCCAGTTTTGAGGTTGATGTCTCAGTTAACAAAGACCCTTCAGGTCAAGCAACACCTAGTTACCAACCTGGTGAAGCCATTACGATCAGTGTCAGCGTGACACAAGATAGTTATGTTTACTTATTTAACGTGCGCAGTAACGGCGAAGTGACTCAAATTTTGCCCAATGAACTTGATGATTTTGGACGCAGCAACTTTTTACGTGCTGGTGAAACCAAAACTTTCCCGCCGAGCAACGCTAACTACCGTTTTACGGTTGACCGCCCATTGGGTCTAGATAAAGTGATTGCAGTTGCTAGCCGCAATCCACTCAGCACTCGCGAACTCGTAAGTTTTGAAGCTGATCCTAACTTTGCCTCGAGAACTTATTCTGGTGACGACTTTACCCGCCAGTTGTCTATTGTTATTGAACCTATTGCACCTGAAAACTGGGTCACAGATACAGCGCTGTTTTATGTAGGTAGCATTCCGGCAACGCCAACTTTTGGGACGATTCGGGTTGACTCGAGCCCGCAAGGTGCAGATGTCTTTGTAGATGGGCGTTTTGTAGGTACCACACCTGTAAGCTACGGCGCGCGCGCGGGCACCCGCGAAGTTGTCATTGAAGCAAGTGGATTTGAGTCCTTTCGCCGCGTTGTAGATTTAGCTGGTGGGGGTACGGTCACCATTTCTACCGGACTCAATGCCATTCGCCGTACGGGTACAGTTAGTTTTACAAGCTCACCAAGTGGTGCTGAGGTCTTTGTAGACGGTCAACGAATTGGCGTTACGCCTACTGGTGACGTGGCGCTAGATGAAGGCAACTATCAAGCGCAGTACCGTCTGGCTGGTTTCCAAGAAACAGATGTAAGTTTTTCTGTAGTAGGTGGGCGCGCTCAAACTGTCAACACCAGCTTAGCTAGCTTACAAGGTGACTTGGTCATCGACACCAACGTGCGTGGCGCGCGGGTATTTATCAACGGTACGTCGTATGGTAACTTGCAAACCGGGCGCGGTAGTGTTGACGATTTACCGTCTGGTACCCACCAGTTAACCGTCGTTGCAGACGGGTACAATACCTTCCTCACCGACTTTATTATTCGTGGTGGGCGAACGACTGAACTTAGCATTGATCTGGTACGCCGTTAGGTTATGAACCACTGCTTAGACTGCTAAGCTTAACTTGTACAATTAATAAGTTTGTCTCGAGGGCGCGTAACTGCGTCCTCGTTTTTGATGATGATCTAAGTAATTTTGCCCTGCTAGATATAGCGTTTCCACGCGTAACTGCTACAGGAAGTAATATCGCTTTGCTAGGTACTGCAAAAGTGCTCATCTTACCGTTTTTAGTTGACTCCTGAAAGAGTTAACTCGAGTATCAATAATACTTTTTTTGATTAATATCACACATAAAGAATTAATTTATCTGGGAAAGGTAAAGATGGCTGTCAGTTTTGATGGGAATGAAGTGAAGCCCATAGGGGAGTGCGAAACATTTAATCGGAATTAGGTGAGGTAACTCGTGGATAGAAAAAGATACGGATTGCGCTTCCAAAGGAACAAGCAGACTAGAGTTTACGACGTGTTTGACCGAAATTCGCATCAGCTAGCGCCTCGTAGTACAACTGCACAGTATGGTATAACCGCACAGTGTGACATCTGATCAAGTAACAGCCATTGTCCTCGGTGGGCACGATATAGGTAAACGCGAGGCACGTAAGCGCGGTAGTGTCAAAGATAAAGATGCGCTCGAGCTACCTGCGCATGTTGCCAGTAAAGCGCTCCTTGATTACCATGGTAAGCCTATTGTGAGTTATGTTTTAGATGCACTTGTTGGTTGTCCTCAGATTAGTCAAATTATTTATGTAGGTACGCTTACGGCTAACCTCGAACCGCAGGTTCACAAGTGCGTACCAGCTGGTCAACGCCTCTTAGACAGCTTACAAGCAGGGTTACAGCATGTTGCGCTTGATACAAGTCGTATTTTAGCTGTTGCCGCTGACTTACCTTGGCTCAGCACAGCTGCCATTGATGATCTACTTACGGCTGCTAGCGGTTTTGCGGCAACCTACCCAGTTATCCCTAAAACGACCATGCAAGCACATTTTCCTAAGCAGGTACGTACATACGCTCGGTTACAAGACGCCGAGGTCACCGGTGGCAACGCGTTTGTGTTTAGCAAAGCTGCCCTACCACGTGTGATGCCATTTGTTGAACGCGCATACAGACACCGCAAAAACCCACTGTTTTTGGCGCAACTTACGGGTGTTGATGCAGTTGTTCGCTATTTACTGGGTAAGCTCTCACTTGTCAGTCTAGAAGCAAGGGCAAGTTACCTTTTGGACCTACCTGCACATGTGCAGGTAAGTTCGTATCCATCTCTAGCTGCAGATGTTGATAAAGCAAGTCACTTGCATGATGAATAAAAAAGTGCCTCAAGGTGATACTCGAGGCACTTTTGAATTGCTTTAACCCCTTACTAACTGATGACCTGCAGCGTTTAACTAGGGACTATCGTCGGAGTCAGGTTCAGTATCTTCTGAAGAAGTGTCATCTCCAGTTGTACTAGAACTTTCATCAGGTGATGTGTCGTCAGTAGAGATATCATCATCACTAGCTGCTTCATCACTAGCTGCTTCATCACTAGCTGCTTCATCACTAGCTTCGGCTTCATCATTTGCACCGTCTTCAGTGTCTTCAGCAACCTCAGTGTCAATAGGTTCGGAGGTGGCAGTATCACTTGTGCCTTCAGATGCTGTGCCTTCAGATGTGTCAGATACTTCGTTAAGTGTATTTTCGGTTATATCTGCTGGATCAGTTGCTTCATCAGAGGCGTTAATTTCACCATCTGTGTCAGGCTCAGCGTCACTCGTACCATCTTCTTCGGATGTCACTTCTTCAAGTGTCGCCTCTTCAGGTGTCGCTTCTGGTGTTTCTTCAACAGGTTCAGTAGTAAACTCGACACTGGGCGTTGCAGGGGTCATGGTGGCTGGTTCTTCAGCAATCAAGTTTTCTACTGGCACGGTTTCGCGCAAAGCGGTGAGCCAGTTTTGCTGCAATTCGCTGCGTTGTGTTGCTAAAACTGCTTCTTCTACTTGTGAACGCACGTCATCTAAGCTGCGCACGCGTTCCGGCATACGGATGGCAACTAATAATGTGTAAGTTGTCTCGGTAATAGTTTCTGTTTCCGGTGCTACCGATTCAGCACTATCTGCGGACTCCGCTTCATCCGTTAGATCGTCATCTGCCAGATCGTTATCTGCTGGGGCGTCTGCTTCTGCAGTTTCAGTATCTGCTTCAGCACTATCCTCACCGGTACTGTCAGTATCTACTGCACTTGCATCATCACCAAGTGCTAGGTCGTCCGTTGAACCGTCCGTTGAACCGTCATCTGCTGGATCGCTGACAACAGGCACGTCGACCTCAGTTTCAATGACAACAACGTCAGAAACCTCGAGCAAGCTTTCATCGTTAATGGGCTCAAACGCTTCAGTTCCAAAAAGGTAGCGGTCAAGTTCGCTTTCAAGCTGCCCTGGGGTCACGTTGCCTAAGTCGTTGTAAATAAGTTCTTCATTGCGGGCGCGCTCAGCGAGCGTACTAAAGTCCAAGTTTTCGTCTAAGATGGTTGCTCTAAAATTCTGGGCAGCGTCTTGATCTGCAAAATCCAGTTGCACAACTGTTGCGCTTGCCGGAATTGTAAAACGCGCTAGGTTGGTTTGGTAATACTCTTCTAGGTCAGCTTCGGTCAGGTCAATGTCACTGGCAATGTAGTTGAGTGCGCTACTAGCAACAAGGGCGTCGGTACCTACAAAATTAGCATCTAGCGTTTCGGCACCGTGCAATGCTAAATTTTGCTCAATAAGTTGCTCTAAAAAGGTTGGTTTAAAAAACGATGCAACAGTATCTGCGGTATCGGGACTTAAAAACTGCTGGACTTGTTGATTGAGGTAAGTTGCTTCGGCTAGGTCAAGTTCGTAGATGTCACGGTCACCTACGGTAGCGACAACTTCGTTGGTAAAGTCGTAGTCGCTTTCTGGTGGGAACTCGAGTTCAGCTTCATTGCGAAGTTGCTCGAGCGCGTCTTGCAAAAGTGCTGTTTCTTTGGCAGCTAGCGTTGCTTCTCGTAGTTCAGTTTCAATGTCTTCAAAAGCTTGTACGTCAGGAGCTAGATAATCTTCTACCCTGACGATGTAATACTGACCGCCAGTAGAGATGACATCCGTGGTACCACGTCCCTCAAGCCCAAGTGCTGCACTTGCAACCGACGTTGGCAGACCAATGCGCCCAATGGGCTGAGGATTACCGTCATCATCTGCGTTGATTGCACCAGCAACGTCTGCAAGCTCGAGGCTATATTCTGTTGCTAATGTCTCAAAATCTTCACCTCTGGCAATGCGGACAAGCAACGTGTTCGCAAGTTCTTCGTCGTCAACAACAATTTGCCGGGCGATAAGTTGAGGATCGCTTAAGTAATTAAACTTGTTAGCTTCATAAAAGTCACGTACTTCGTCATCGGTAACTTCAATATCTTCAACCAAGCTGTCAATAAACTTGCGTTGGCGAATTTGCTCACGCTGGAAGTCACGGAACGCTTGGTCTGTAAAGCCTTGGTTGGCAATGAGTTGTAAATACTGAGTATCGTTGGTACCGCCTAAAACACCCCGTGCTTCGCGGTAGTCTCTGATGGCCTCACTGACCTCACCACGGCTTACCCGCGTGTCCTCTGCTGCTTGACGGAGCACTTCGTTGTCGATAAGCTGGGCTAGCAAAAGTAGCTCAGCATCTTCAGCAACTTCGCCTTCGGTGATAGTGAATAATTGGCCTTGTCTCGAGCGGTTAACGTCTAATTCCATAATGGGTTCACCATTGACAAAAAATGCTGGCTCATTAAGCGCATGTTGATTGCCAAAGTTACCCATTGTAGGTGTAAACGAAATCACCATACTGACAAGTAGACCAATAGCCACCAACCACAACACCACCACGTTGCGGCGGCGCATTTTTTTCTTAGCTGGTGGGCGTTTTTTTGAACGTTTGCTAGCTTTCAACTTGACTTCCTCCTAAGACAGTGCTACTTTCAAAGTGCTAACTGCAACATGTGCAGTTACAGGTTGGTCATCCAGCATTCATGCGCCCGTAGCTCAGCCGGATAGAGTGTTCGCCTCCGGAGCGAAAGGTCACAGGTTCGAATCCTGTCGGGCGCACCAAGATTAACTAGTCAATCTCTGACTAGTTAGATGCTAGTAGCAGCAATTAACACCAGCATGCCAAGCGCAGCTGAGCTAGTACATAGCAGTTCCAGAATTGGTTCCCCCACACTGAGTGGGTCGATTTCTACTCCCCTAGGTCGC
>CAZMCW010000003.1:15091-37997 GCA_964564405.1 uncultured bacterium | reverse complement strand
TTTCAGTGACAATACGGCGAATGCCAACAGCGACATCCTCAGGATTTAAGCCGCTGGCACTGGCAACGTGTCCCAGGGCTTCTTTGGCGCGCACGCGGTCAAGGGCGAGTCCACCTGCTAGGGTGACATCATCTGATAAATAGCCTAAGAATAAGTTGGCGTCTGTCACGGTGGGGTCAGTGCCGCCTTGCCCGTAACAGGCAGGGCCGGGATCTGCGCCAGCGCTGTGCGGGCCTACGTTGAGGAGCCCTAGGTCATTTAACCAGCCGATGCTACCGCCACCCGCACCAATCTCGAGCATGTGAATACTCGGCACTTTCACCGTTGTACCGCTACCGGGTTTGTTGCGGTGAACCCGGCCAATTTCAAATGAAGCACTGCGGCTTGGGTTGCCATCTTTAAGCAGGCACAACTTAGCCGTGGTGCCGCCCATGTCGAACGCTAGGACTCGGTTTGCTGAGGTTGATGGTGCATCAAGAGTTGATGTATCCTCGTGGGCCATGTGTTGTTTGGCTAAATAGCCTACAGCTAGCGCGCCTGCAGCGGGGCCGGACTCGAGCAAACGAATGGGTGCGTGCAAGGTAGCTTGTACCGAGGCCAGGCCGCCATCTGACCACATCAAATAAAAGGGGCCGCCGTGACCAGCATCTTGTAAAGCCGTTTGTAAGGTTGCCAAATAGCCTTCAGCGATGGGTTGAATGTAGGCGTTAGCAGCAGCCGTTGTCATGCGTTCAAACTCACCAAGTTCTGGGGCAACGTCCGACGATAAGGTGATGTACAGGTTTAAACCCATTTCACGGGCAAGGTCGCGCACGCGCCGCTCGTGGCTGGGGTCGGCGTAACTGTGCATGAGGCAGACGGCTACGGCGGTTACACCATCATCCGCTAAGTCTTGTAAAGTTTGACGAATTTCGGCATCATCTGCAGCTTGGTGGATGGTACCACCTGCGACCATACGGGCGCTTAAGCCTTTGCGGCTACGGCGAGGCACCAGTGGGTCGGGTCGCTCGAGCAACCTGTCATACGGGTCATAGCGGTTGCCTTTACCCGTTTCTAAAATATCCGTTGCGCCGCTGTTGGTAATCAGACCAATATCCTGCCCGCGTCGTTCAATCAGGGCGTTGGTGATGAGCGTGGTGCCGTGAATAATGACGGCCTCAGCTAAATCTGCAGAGGTCAGCCCAGCACCCCTAAGCAATTCCTGTACACCTTGCAGAATGGCTTTAGTAGGTTCAGTAGGCGTAGTGAGGATTTTATTTTCAACCAGCTTGCCCTGTTCTGGCAGGTAAGCCACCAAGTCAGTAAACGTTCCCCCAACATCTATACCTATGCGGATGGGGCTTATGTGCGTCATCTAAGTCTCCTTTAAGCGGGTGGGCGGGGGCGTTTGAGGGTTTGTAAATAAGGATATGCTGTGAGCATCTTGCAATAATCTTGAAACAGGTTGATGGCTTCAGCTTCGTTATCTGGCAGTTGGTTGATGCGCAAATAGGCGAGGTGATTTTCTCCCTCAGCTTCAAAGTGGAAGGTGGGCGTGCCGAAGACGTGATGTGATTTTGCTTGTTCGTGTTCGCGAGCTAAGGTTTGGCGAGGTTCGGAGGTGCTGAGGTCGTGCTCGAGCTTCCCTGCATCCAAGCCTACATCCGCCGCAACGTGTAAGAGCGTTGGTAGGTCAAACGGCTTTTTGTCTTGGTGAAAGCTGCGAAATATCGCCAGCCGCAAGGGCTCTTCTTTGCTAGCGTCTTGTGCGCTACCTGCAATGGACACCAAAAACGGCAAAAGCCCCCACCCACCACGTTGCTCACCTGCCAGTGCAGCGTCATCTAGCGGATGTTCCCACAGCTTACTTTCAGGATCGTCACCTGCTTTGGGGTTGTAGTTGCTTTGCCACAAACTAAAGTGATGCCATTCAAACGTAAGGTCTAAGGGTTTGGCGATGATGGCTGCTAACTCTGCGCCCCGCCAGGCATAAGGGCATTGATAGTCAAAGTACACACGAACGTTGTCGATGGTGATTCTCCTTTAGATAGGTGAGGCTGCATCTCTTTTGTCTGATGCAATCAGCGTCAAATGGCAAGTTTGTAGAGGGCTTAGAGACATTGGCTGATGTCACGAATGTAGTTGATAATAAGGGTAATCTTGTACTCGAGAAACTTCAATTAATGCCTAGTCAAGCTGAATTTGACAAACGTATAGGGGAGACCCTCTATTATCAAACCGCACTTTACTTACATCATCTAGTTTGTGATGTATATATGATGCGGCCATCACGCCACTATGCCAAGTTCTTTAAACGCTTTGGTGGCACCGTCTAAGTTAGTTAGGTTCATGCTGGCATAATTCGGTGAAAAGATAACACCTTGTCCGCCTGCTTTGTAGGTAGCAAGCACACTTTGATACACAATCTCTGGTGTGCATTTAGCTTGGTCGGGGTGAACTCGAGGTGCGTCTACGCCAAGCCCCATGTAGACGGGAATTTGCTCATTAACACCACGCACGGCATCCTGACACTGTCCATATACATACGTTTCAGGATTCATGCCTGTTTGCATCAAACTTTGCCAAGGAGCTTCGTCAAGTCCTAGAAATTGATACATTAACGGGTTAAACAGGTCAGGGGAGACATCTTTTAGCAAACTGGCGTGCCACTGTTTCATTTCCCGTTGATAAATTTCGCCAGCTTGGTGTTGGTAGGTAATGGGCTTCACCCAGTCGGCATAGCGCACTTGCTCTGCCCACGGCCATTGCGCTTTGCGCAGCAGGCTAAAGTGATTGCGATTCCAAACGTTTAAGCCAAATTGCAAGTTGGGGTTAATCCATTTAACGAGGCCGTAAAGTTCGCGGTCAAGGTCTTTGTTGCGCGTAAGCCAAAACTTCTCCCAGACAAATACCTCAGGATTCGCCAGTAACACACGCAAAATCTCAACCAACGCACCATCATTAGTACTGGCAGCATCAGTTGATGATGTGCGTATATCACTAACAACCTCAACTACCTCACGGAACGCCTTTTTAGTCAGCTCAACGTTGATGCCTTGTTGGTTGGCTTCTCCTGCGCTGGCAGGACTAAAATCCCCCGGTGCAGTGCCTGCAAAAACTTGATCAAGTGGGCTGCGCCGTTCGTTGCACCACATGATGCCCTCAAGTTCGTAATTACGGCACTGGTCTTCCACAATGCCGTGAATCCAGCGGCGATAGTTGGGTTCGCTGGTGCTGGGTTCGCTGCCAATGCGCCCGTAACAGTCCACCTCTAAACATTGCGTCATGTTGGGAATGTTGACGCTGCTGGTTGAGCCGTGTCCAGCGTATTTAAAAAACGGCTCCATCAACTCGACATAAACCTTCATGCCCCGCGCTTGGGCGGCTGGAATAACCATATTGAGGATGTCTTTACCCGCCATCTGCGGGTCTTTGCTACGAAAGTCTTTAATTAAGGTATTTGTGTAGTACTCCGGGTGAGGTTCAAAATAGGCCCCGCCTTGTAAGGCCATGGGTTCAGGGATGCCGTGATCGGGAAAGCCGTCTAGCTCATGGGAAATGCTGCGCCCAACTTTTAACCCCAACCACGACACGGTGCCAATGAACAAGGTATTGACGCTGGCACGTGTTTGTAGGGTTTCGAGGACTTCCTCCACGCCTTCATCAATAAAACTGATGGGGCTAATTTGAATGCCAATAAGCGAGTCTGTGCTCATCAGCTAGTTGTCTTTGCGGGTCAGCAAGTCGGTGACAACGTCATCAACGACGCCAAAAAAGCAGCACCACTGGCCGGCGAGTACGGAGGGCCTCGAGCGCAACCCAAACACAACCCCGTCTTGCGGAGCCCGTAATTCGCCGATGACCTCACCGTAGAGGTTGTAAATACTACCAAGAAGCGTGTCTTTTTTGAGCATGGTTTCAAACTCGAGCGTGTCACTGCCCACAAACATGCCCGTTTTAGGCGCAAGTAACGCAATCTGATGCCCTTGTTGCCACTGTGAGCAATAACTTGCCTCACCAGAAATCATTTTGTAATGCTTCATGACGTTAAGGTAGCTATCCGCTAGATCATTGGCAATCGTGTGGAAATCTTTGGTGAGGGTGCGGCAGTTCCCCCCCAGCTCCACAGTGATACCACCTTTGCCGAGTGCGCCCATTTTTGAACTGGGGTTGCCACCCCCGGTGGGACTTGCAAACACAAGCGGCCAGTGGTCGCCCATGGCTGCAGCGAGTTCCATGCTGGCTGCGTTGTTCGACGCAAAAATCATGTGGGCAAGGTAGGAGTGCTCACCGCCAGAGTGAATGGCAATTTGCAAGTCGCACGTGTCTTCCATAGCCGTCCAGTGCGCGTGGGCAGTGCGTTCAGTAGGATAACCACCATCACGGCCAGGGTAAACGCGGTTCATGTCGTAACTAAACGTATCTAGTGGATCGCCGCGCGTGCCTGCTGTAAACGCACCTACGTTCATGACTGGACAGGCCACCACAGTGCCACTAAGTGTACTTACATCAATGGATTGTAAAGCCAAAAAAATTGAAAACGGTCCTTCGGGCTCATCACCATGAGTTGCGCCGTTGAGCCACAGCACCGGGCCATCGTTTGCGCCATGGTAGACGATAATGGGGATTTCCTGCGCCTGACCGCCCATATTGGTGCCTACCGGAATTGCACCTTTGACGACAACACCCTCAGGATGTTCTCCACGGTCCACCGTCACATTGCCAACAGTTAACTTTTGCACGCTGCTTGTCTCCTTAGGATGAATGCATTTACATGACAATACTTCGGATAAGTATTGAACCTCAAAAATTGATTGGCGTCACCGACGTGATTTGGCGTTCTGCTTCTACAATTTTGCTTACGTCTGTGACGAGGTTTGTAAAAAGTGTCCGAACGATTGCACACGAGATACTGACAAAATTCTACAAATGTCTGCGGTTAACGTCAAAATTTGAACCTAAAGCAGCCTCGAACAACTTGAGCTTAACATCCAAAAATATGCAGGAAGGCTTGCGCTGTTGAGAATGCAATACCTGCTTGTGATTCAACGTGTACTACAGAAGATGAAGGTGACCAACGTAATGATTTGGTCACCTTCGAGTAAAAGATAAGAATTACTTATCTTTGAACAGTGTGCTGAATAAACATCTGTAGATTTATCTTTTGACCTTAGTAGCTTTGCTAGAACCAACGTTAGTGACTACCGAAGGTGCATCTAACCGCTCAGATAGGTGGGCTTGGAGTGAATCTAAAACAACCTCACTCGAGACAGGTTCAGTTTCAGGTGCTTCTTCCCAGTATTGTTGCATCATTTTGCCAGCTTCTATAATGTGGTCGTGTAACAGAGCTTTGCCAGCATCTAGTTGTTTGGCTTCAAGTGCTTCAATAATATCTGGGTGGTTACCAATCACTTGGTCAAGGCTGCGGTAAATTTTGTGGCGGGTGTACAAACAACGTTTCACGCCCATCTCTAATGGGCTCCAGGTGTGTTTGAGCAAGTTATGACCGGGCGCTTCGATGATAATGCGGTGAAAGCTGAGGTCAAGCTCAACGAGCCAGTCGTTGTCCTGTTCTAAGGCGGCATCATGCATATCATCAACCACGTTGCGCAACTTTTGGGTTGTACTTTGCAAAATGGCATCAATATTGTCCGAGGTGTCATCGTGAGTATCTAGAGAACTAGGGGTAAGTAGCTGCTCAACCGCAAATTGCTCGAGCGCCTTACGCAGTGAATAAAGCTCGCTTAAATAGGTAGGCGTAAGTGAGGTTACAACCGACCCTTTGTACGGCACCGTGCGGATAAGGTTTTCTTGCTCGAGCTGTCCCAGTGCTTCCCGCAACGGCCCCCGGCTAATGCCAAGGCGTTCAGCAACGTGTGCTTGATTGAGTTCAATGCCGGCTGGCAGCGTCCCTTTGACGATGGCCTCACGCAAGAGCGACACAACGTTATCGCGTAGCGTGCGGGTGTGCAGGGTTTGGAGCGGTTGCCAGTGGTCCATAAGTACCTTCCTTTGAGCACCTCTTGACTGAGGTTCGTATGTGTTATATTCAAAATTGGTTTAACCAGTTGTCAACAGTTGACAAAACTAAGTTGAGTTAGTTTAGCATCAATTGTGATGTTTATTAAGCGATGAATCTAGCATGGCATTCAATTAAAAAGTAAAAGCATCATGAAAGTTAAATTTATGAGTAAGTCTGACGTTAGTTTGAGGCTACAGGTGCTTTGAGGCTACAGGTGCTTTGAGGCTACAGGTGCATTGATCCATAGGGTCGTCAGTCTACCTCAGCTATTGATCTAAGCCTCAGTTATCAGTCTGGCACTTAGTTGAACATGTATTTTTAATACCAGGAGAGGTTATCCACAGTCATGTCTGTACCTTACCGGAGCATCACGTCGGATCTTGTGATTGGGCAAGACCCTTTGGCTTTTCAACTCCCTGACCCAAATGGAGCACACGCGCGGGCACTACAATCTTGGCGTAACTTTGGTTTTGGCATATTCATTCACTGGGGTGTCAACTGCCGTACAAGTCACGAAATTAGCTATAGCCGAGGCCGGCAGCAATCCGCCACTGAGTATGATGACATGGCCTCAATCCTCAAAACTGTGACCCACAACGCTGGGCGCAACTTTTTAAAGATGCTGACGCGAGCTATGTTGTTGTAGGTGCCCGCCATGCAGATGGCTTTGCGTGGTGGCCAACAGAGACTCAGGATCATCAGGTAATGGCTACGCCGTTTAAGCGCGACCTTATTGGTGAGTTAGCACATGCCTGTAGCGATCAAGGCTTAGGGTTTGGCTGTTATCTGTCCATTGCAGATTGGCGTCATCCGCTGTACGGTGTCGGACTTGACCCATACGGGAAGGCCAAAACTAGCGCAGCTCCTGATGCCTGGCAAGAACATCTTAAAGCGCAGGCAGCAGAGCTTTTACAGAACTACGGCCCACTTTGTACGTTGTGGTTTGATGCTGAGTGGGATTGGTGTTGGCGGCATGAAGATGGACTCGAGCTCTACCGTTATTGCCGCAATTTACAACACAATTTGCTCATTAACGACCGAGTGGATCGGTCACGCCAAGGCATGCGCGGGCTTGCCCAAGGCAGTATTCCTATCGATATTCCGCTTGACTGGCTTGACCCGCTGCTGTACAGCTACTTTCGGACGCCGCGCCCTGCTACAGATTATGCTGGCGACTACCGCACGGTAGAAAATGAACACGCTGATAGTCACGATGCTACCCCTTGGGAAGCCTGCCTCATGATGGGGACAACGTGGAGTTGGAACCCTCACGGTGCGCGCCTTGAATTTAACGAAGTGTTGGATTATTTGATGCGCACAACTAGCCAAGGAGGAAATTTACTGCTCAACGTGAGCCCTGACCCAGATGGTGTTATTCCAGAGTATCAAGGTGATATTTTGCGGCAACTTGGTGGGTGGTTACGCGATCATCCTGGGCAACTTGGCAGGCGGGATGTCACTTGAGATTGAAAAGGCTCAAGTGCAATATAACCTCACGAACATTGGCTCAAGTAACTTGTGCTGTACTTTCTCGAGTCACAAGATCAGGTTTAAGCAGTCGGTGCTCAACAGCTTGGCTGGAGTCTTGAACGCGTCAAAAAAGACAAATTCGTAAGGAAGCCGTTATGACAAAGGTTGCAATCATTGGTACGGGCGGTATCGCCGGCAGTCACGTTGATGCCATTCAACACGAAGCACACAGAGCTAATTTGGTAGCCGCCGTAGATATTCGTGAAGATGCTGTACAAGCATTTTGCGATAAACATCAAATCCCTACAGCGTATACAAATGTAACCGAGATGCTTGACCGTGAGCAGCCTGACCTTGTTCATATTTGTACGCCGCCAACCAGCCACGCTGAGCTTTCAATTGCCTGTATGCGGGCAGGTGCGTGGGTACTTTGTGAAAAGCCACTTACGGCCAGCTTGCAAGAGGTGGACGCAATTATTAGTGCTGAGCAGGAAACGGGGAAGTTTACGAGTAGCGTTTATCAGTGGCGGTTTGGGGCAGGTGGTGGCCACCTCAAGCGGCTTATGAAAGATGATGCACTTGGCCGGCCATTACTTGGTATATGCCAAACCGTGTGGTATCGGGACGACGCCTATTACGCCGTGCCGTGGCGTGGCACCTGGCAGCATGAAGCAGGCGGTTGCAGCATGGGGCACGGTATTCATGCGATGGACTTTTTTTTGTGGATGTACGGTCCTTGGTCGGAAGTAACCGCAAAAATGAACCACCTCAACCATGATATTGAGGTTGAAGATGTCTCTTTGGCGCTTGTTGACTTTGAAAATGGTGCCATGGGCAGCATCATTAACTCGGTGGTGTCGCCGAGGCAAGAAAGTTACATCCGTATGGATTTTGTGGATGCGACCGTTGAAATGAAACACTTATATGCCTACAAAAATAAAGACTGGACGTACAGCTTAGCGCCAAAGTCAGCTAAGGAGGATGTGCTCGAGTCATGGCAACAACTCCCCGATGACAGCCTCAGCCCGCATACAGCGCAGTTGCAGCATGTACTTGACTGTATGGAAGCCCAAACCCAACCCATGACGAGTGGGGCAGGCGCGCGCATGACGCTCGAGTTTATTGCCAGCATGTACAAGTCTGCGTTTACAGGTGAGTCCGTTAAACGCGGTAGCATTATCCAAGATGACCCTTTTTATAGTGCGATGAATGGCGGCATGGTGCTCTGAACTGAGTAGGCTGTGATAGCATTGGCAGTTCATTGAAGACGTCATTTATATACACAGTTGTAGCTTTTGAAAGTGGGCTGAGCTTTGTCTAAACTCAAAGGACTATTTCTCTCAGATGAAACTGCCTTGCGCGAGGTTTACAGTGAGGCACATCAGCAGGCTATTGCAGGTTTGCTGGATATAGTTGCTGCGCCGCAAACAGCAGCTTCCCTACAAGAGACACCGGAACTACTTAACGATGTGAATGTCATTATCTCCAGTTGGGGTGTGCCCACCATGGATGAACACTTTTTAGCGCGTGCGCTCAAGTTAAAAGCTGTGTTTCACGGTGCAGGTACTATTCGCCCCATTGTGTCCGCTGCGTTTTGGCAACGGGGTATCGTGATTACCAGTGCGTATCAGTTTAATGCTATTGCCGTTGCTGAATACACGCTGGCCACGATTTTACTCTCACTTAAGCGTGTGTGGCACTACAGCCAGCTTGTCAAAGAGATGCGGAGTTTTCCTGCTCAAAAACCACTTCCTGGTACTTATGGGAGCAACGTAGGGATTGTATCTTTGGGAAGTATTGGCCGTAAAGTGGTGCAACATTTGCAACATCATGAAGTCAATGTGCTTGTGTACGATCCTTTTTTAAGTGACGAAGGTGCGCAAAAGTTAGCTGTTAGCAAGGTGTCGCTCGAGCACCTCTTTTCAACCTCAGATGTTGTTTCGTTACACACCCCTGCGCTCGAGGAAACCCACAACATGATTACAGGTGAGCACATTACCAGTATGAAAGAAGGCGCAACGCTCATCAACACAGCTCGAGGCTGGGTTCTCGACGAACTCGCCCTCATTGACGTGTTGCAACAGCGCCCCGACCTTTATGCTGTGTTAGACGTAACAGACCCAGAACCGCCCGAAGAAACGTCATCCTTGTATGATTTGCCCAACGTTATCCTGACGCCGCATTTAGCAGGCAACATTGCCAAAGAGCGTGAACGTCACGGGCAGGCTATGCTCGAGGAGTTACAACGTTACTTGGCAGGTGAACCTTTGCTACACGCCATTACCCAACAACAAGCTCAGATTATGGCTTGAGTAAGGTTCATCATTCTGAATACGTTGTTGATAACTGAAGCTATCTTTTTGTTGATGGAGGCGCTTTGTGTCACAGCTTGTCCCCGGTGTGTGCTCAGTCACGTTTCGTCAACTCCCCGCTGAGGAGGTTATTGCTTTAGTCAAGCAAGCAGGATTGAGTTGTATTGAATGGGGTGGAGATGTTCATGTGCCGCATGGTGACCATGATCAAGGTCGTTACATACGTGAAAAAATGCGTGACGCACAGTTCGCAACAGCAGCGTATGGATCGTATTATCGCGTGGGTGAAAGTGAAGCGGCAGGGTTGAAGTTTGAAGATGTTTTAGAAACTGCAATGTGTCTGGATGCGCCCACCGTGCGGGTATGGGCAGGCAGTCAAGCTTCTGACCAAGCTGATGAAAGTTATGTTCAGCAAGTTGTAGAAGATGCAACCCGCATTGCAGAGTTAGCAGCCGCGCACGACATCAGTGTTTCGTTTGAGTTTCACCGCAACACATTGACGGATACGAACAATGCAGCGCTCGAGCTTCTGCAAACCTGCAATCACGATAATCTGTACTCGTTTTGGCAACCGCCTCACTACACAAGTCAAGCGTACCGTGCTGAGGGATTGTGTATGTTGTTGCCACGCTTAACCAACGTGCATGTGTTCAACTGGCCGGAGCCTGGGGTGAGGCGTCCACTAGCCGAAGCAAGTGCGCAGTGGCAGCATTATATAGAGATTGTGGCATCAAGTCAGCGCACGCATCCATTATTGCTCGAGTTCGTAGACCAAGACAGCCCAGCAGCGTTTTTGAGAGATGCTCAAACGCTGCTGGGCTGGTTGGATAATTTCAGTTAAGCTTTTTTAGCTTGCTTGCGAAAGTTACGCGGGTGTTGATGAGTAGGGGTTAACTTGGCACCAAGGTTGCGGAAGAGTGTACTTAACTGGTCCATGAGTGTTGGTTGGCGAAGATGACGGAAGCGAAATGATTCTTCGCCCCGGCGTACCATGTCATTGACGTGTTCTCGAGCATTGTCGTTAATTTCTAGATGATTCACAGTATCTCCAATTCATTAAGCTAATCAAGACGAAATACATAAGACACAAACCACCCATAGGTGATTGTGTAGAACGATGTTCCAGCCAAAAATATTTTGAGCTAGAGACGTTTTATTCAATTGTTATTGAATTGGCTTGCAGTTCGGAAAGGTGACCGCAAGTTGATATGAAGACCAAGTTAGCTTGGTCGATAACTGCTTGATAGTCTAACTGTTGCTGACAAGTTTTCTGTTAACCACCCTACAGGACGATATATTGACAGGGTGCATCAACAAGGCATGATCTCAATGGGCAGCTTAATACTAAGGCTGTGACACCTTACTTAGCAATATTTGATAGTCGGCAAGGGCTGTTTGGTTATGTTGTTGAATAACCTGTTCCACCCTGTCAATATCGCGCAGTTTAAGAGCTTCCAAGATAGCCCAGTGTTGCTTTTGGGCACGTGCTAGCCTCGAGGCAAACACTTCATCAAGGTAATAACGCCGAATACGGTTCCACTGGTCGAGCGTTTTGGTCATCACCTCACCTGCTAAGTGTGTTCTAGAGCGCTCACAAATAAATTGATGCAAGCGTACATTTTCCGCCGACCAACGCTCAGGATCATCTTGCATGTCGTCCATACTGCAAATAAGCCGCTCGAGCTTCGCCAAATCGCTTGCACTCATGCGCTCACAAGCAGCGCGACTGCTGATGACTTCGGTGGCCTCTAGCAACTTAAACACTTCATAAATCATGTCTGGGTTGATGGTCGTCACACTTGCGCCCACATGAGGCTTAATGTCAACGAGGCCATCAGCTTGTAAAAGTTGGAGGGCTTCCCTGACGGGGATAGCGCTTACGCCTAGCGTTTTGGCAAGGGTGTCAATGACAAGGCGTTCACCGGGCTGAAACTCCCCTTGAAAGATGGCCGTTCTAAGCGAGGCATAGACAGCTTCTTTTTTACTGGAAAATGTTGTTAAAGGTGCAAGATGCATGTTGGAGGTGCCGTTCCTAGTCTTGACTAACTATACGTCATGTTTAAATCATGCTTTTGTGAAGGTTAGCTTAAGGCGCTGAGAAACTACCTCTTGCACGTAACTAACGATACCGCGAATTTTGAGTATTGTTCCACATATCAGGGTTAGTTCCTAGCTTGTCTTTCAAAGGTGCAGTGATAGTATCCATCTCCTGCAAAACATCTGAAGATAACTTGAGGTCGGCAGCTTTGATGTTGTGCTCGAGTTGCTTGGTGTCACGTGCGCCAACTAAAACGGCTGTAACGGGCGTTTGATGAAGGACCCAAGCTAGTGCTAAGTGTGTGAGGGCAACGCCCAAGCGTGTTGCAAGTGCATCCAATTCACGAATGGCTTGAAACGTTTCTGCTTCAAAGCCAGCTTCATTGTGACTGGCTTGGGGACGCGACCCTGCAAAGTGTCGGGTTCGGGCGCGACCTTCGGGAACATCATCTGCAGATATAAATTTGCCCGTTAAGAGCCCTTGCATAATGGGGCTGTAAGGCAAAATGCCCACCTGGTGCTGTCCTGCTAATGGGATGATGTCGTGTTCAATGACGCGAAAAAGCAAGTTGTACGGCAGTTGATTGATGATGGGGATGCTTAGCTCGAGCACGTCCCTAAAATCCTGCTTACCAAAGTTGCTAACACCAATCGTGCGGATCATACCTTTGGCTTTGAGTTCCTCGAGCTTACCCAAACTTTCTGCTAGCGGCACATCATGGTTAGGCCAGTGAATTTGATAGAGGTCAATGTAATCGGTTTGCAGACGTTTTAAACTAGCGACACATGCTGCTTCCAAATCGTCTGGACGTAAGTTTTTAGGACTGACTTTAGTGGCAATCACAACCTGATCGCGCCGACCCGCCAAGACGCGGCCGAGCACTTCCTCTGAATAGCCAGCACCGTACCCCTCGGCAGTGTCAAAAAAGGTGATGCCGTGCTCGAGCGCACATTCAATGGTACGAATAGTATCTTGCTCATCTTGGTCGCCCCACGTTTGACCTCCCGCAAATGCAAAACAGCCAAGTGCTAGCGTCGAAACGCAAATATTGCTGTGGTTTAAAGTTGTATAGTTCACGCGTGTCCTTTCGGGTTGTCATGGTGCAGGTATCTAACATTAGTCATCAGCATATGACTGATTCAAGCTTAGCGTCACAGCCTGCCTTCAAGAGCTGGCACAACAACTTGGGTAGGGTCAGTTAGCTCGAGCTTAAAGCTACCATCAGCTAACCAGTCCACACCACGAATGCTTGCTGCAAGTTGACTCAAGTCAACATCCGGCGGCCCCACATACACAAGACAAACAAGATCGTGTTGAGGTTGAAGCTGACTGACTGTTAGTAATGGCAACACATAATCACCATAAACACTGTTGAGGTCGTGCCTACCTTGCCATGTATTAGCACGTTGTTGACCGTCATAACCGCTTAACCGCAAGATGCCAACTTGTCGCCCAGCTTTTTCGGGCATGCCAAATTCAGTTGCTTTTTCCCAGCCTGCACTTGGGTTACTTTTGATCAAGGGGCTCGAGCCTGCTGCATACCCTAGTGGTGACGGCCCTTCTAAAGCTGAAATAGCCTCAGTTGTACCCTCTGCCAAGGTTACGCGGTGGGCGCGTATATGCCACAGGCCTCGAGTGATGATTATGCTGTCAATATGATGCAGCTTGCCACCAACAACTTGCTCATAGTGCATCCGCAACCAGCCCGGCTCACCCACAGCAGCGGCAAGATTGGTGTCACGGTGACCATAATCTTCGCCATTACTAAGACTCTGATGAAGACAGAGCATATTGTCAGGGCTGTACTGTCCAGCGGCGTGACCCACATTGAATGGCGCGGCAGTGGCGTACATGTATTTGCCATATTTTGCAGGATGTTTTTGGCTGCGTGCGTTAAAACGTTGCACCTGACCTGTTGCTTGGTGACCCACCACAACCCAGCCCGGTTCAGGGTAGACCTTGGTGAAGTCCGCGTGTTCAACTGGCAGCGGGGTTTCCTCTGTGTGCCAAAACGGGTCGTCGTCTGGCAAGCTCCATAAGCCCGCAAAGGCTAACATGGCCCAGTAGCTCGAGCCAGTGGCAATATACGGTTCCCGAATCGCAAGGCTGCCGTGAGCAGTTAATGATTGCCTCAAGGTGCCATCCGCGCGTAGTGCACCTCTGTCTAAATACCACCGCATATGCCGTCCAACCAAACGGCGCAACATACCCACAGAATGCGGCCATACGCCTGCTTTGTAAGCCAGTAAAGGCGCGCCAAGCCGGGCAAATTTGTACGCAAGGCTGCGCCCGTATTCGCTATAGGCACCATCTGCTGCAAAGAAATAGGGGAGATGTACCATTCCTTCCCGGATACGCGCTAACAGTGTGTCACGCCGTTCGGGTTGTGTGTGGCCGTCCACTTGTGCCCACGCTAGTACATGGGTGGCAAACACCCAGTAGTTGTAATCATCAAAGTGATGTGCGCCGCGCTGTGCCCCGTCGTCGTACCAGCCGTTACCGCAGTAGACGCCCTCGAGATACGCCAGCACAGAATCTATCACGGACTGGTCATGCTTAGCCCCCAAAGCTTTGCGGCTGGCATGGTTCAGTAGCCAAAAAAGTGCCCAATTGTTGTTCCACACTTTAGGTTGTTGCCCAAACCTGTCTAGCCAGCTTATAAGCTGTGTTTGTTCTTCAGCCGTCATAGTTTGCCAAGTGTGCTTACGACTTTGCCAGGTGGCAAAAGCAACTTGCGCGGATTCAACCGTACGCTGGTCGTACTCACCTCGGTTGGGTTTGCGTCCCCAATAGCCAAGCGAGTTGGGGTTTGTACCAGCAATAAGGGCTTGTTTTGCTAATACATCTGTGTGAACGTGTTGCCCTTGCCAGATAAGTTCTGTCTCACGCGCGTGTGACAGCCAGCCGCCCAGCCCCCACAACATGCGGGTGACACCTTCGGGGGAGCCCCCTTGGTCTTCGGTATTGGTGATGCCATCAATAAACGTGCGGGCACCGCTCGAGTCCAAGTGGCTTGCCCAACCTGCCACGATACGTGCCCACCAAGCTAAAGCTTCTGCTCGAGTCAACGGGTGCTGTGCCACGTGTCAATCCTTTGTTAATCTGAGGTTGGCATTGATTATATATGATATATCTTCATAAAACCAGCCAGCTCAGTGTTTATCCTGAGATAAACATATCTACTTTGAATACAAATAATTCATTTACAAGTAAAATTATTCCACCACATGGATGAAGCTTGCAAGATCATATATGATATACCGCGAAGCAAAAAATTTATGGAGGTACACATGAACGTAAAGAGTTCGTCGCTTCTTTATGTCAGCCGATTTGTTGCGGTTGCCATAGTCACGGTAGGGGTGGGATTTGGTGCTGTAGGTTTAGCCCAGTTTCAAGAAGCCCCCATGCTAGCAGAACAGGTAGCTGCAGGAAATTTACCTCCTGTTGAAGAGCGTTTACCCACGACCCCGTTGGTAGTGCCCGTTGTTGAGCGCATTGGTGATTACGGTGGCACGTGGAACACCGGGCTTTTAGGTGGCGGTGACTTTGGCTGGTTCCAACGCACTATTTCCTACGACAACCTTGTACGTTGGGATCCTGAGTGGGGCGGTGTTATTCCAAACATTGCCGAGTCATTTGAGGTTAACGCCAACGCAACCGAGTTCACGTTTAAACTTCGTGAAGGCATGAAGTGGTCAGACGGCATGCCGTTTACAGCCGATGACATTATGTTTTGGTACGAAGACATTCAACTTAATGAAGAAGTCACGCCAGATCGAGGGAGTAACCCTCCAACGGTTGTCAAACTTGGCGACTACGAAGTCATGTTTATGTTTGAGGAACCCAAAGGCACCTTCCTCCAAGAAACTGCTTCGGTAGGCTGCCCGCACACCTGCTACCCGGCCCACTACCTGAAGCAGTTCCACGCGGATTATGCAGATGAAGCTGACCTACAAGCTGCCATTGAAGAAGCGGGCGCTGCAGACTGGGTGTCGTTAATTCGGCTCAAAGGCGTTGACCGCAACTCCCACCTTGGCGATGCAGATATTCCCACGCTATACCCATGGAAATTACAAAATTCGTATGGTGATGGCAGTACCAGGGTTATTGCAGAGCGTAATCCCTATTACTTCAAGGTAGATGCTGAAGGTAATCAGCTTCCTTATATCGACAGAGTGGATTTTGAGCTCTTTGATAGCCCTGAAGTGTTCCTCTTAAAAGTGCTCAGCGGTGAAATTGATTTCCAAGATAGGCACATTGCAACAGACGTCAACAAGCCTGTCATCTTTGATAATCAAGAGTCAGGTGACTACCGCCTCTTTGAAACGCGCAAAGCAGAGATGAACCACTCTATGCTGGCACTGAACCTCAACGTGCAAGATCCCGTTAAGCGTGAGGTTTTTAATGATATTAACTTCCGTATTGGGCTTTCACATGCTATTGACCGCCAAGAAGTCATTGATGTTGTTTTTGTGGGTCAAGGTGAACCTTGGCAAGGTGCGCCCCTGCGGGGAACACCTTTTTTCAACGAAACACTCGCCAAGCAATACACCGAGTACGATCCCGACCTCGCCAATGAATATCTAGATATGGTTATGCCAGACAAAGATAGTGATGGCTTCCGGATTGGTCCAGACGGCAACCGCTTTACCTTTATTATGGAAATTACCGAAGGTCTTACCGCTTGGGCACCTGATGTGATGGAGTTAGTCCAAGGTTACTGGAATGCTGTTGGTGTAGATGTTGAAATCAAAAACCAAGACAGATCACTATTGTTTGACCGCTTCCCCTTAGGCGTTCACGATGCCATGTTGTGGCAAGGTGATGGTGGCAACAACGACGCACTTTTAAGAGGTTTTTGGTACTTACCCATTACCGCCAGAAATGAAGGCGGCGTGGCACACTGGGCAGCTAACTGGGGGACTTGGGCGCAAGGTGTTTCAACAGCGCCAGACGGCAGTGTCCAACCTGAAGAACCACCTCAAGCCATTCAAGATCAGGTTGCCCTTTACAAAGAGCTCTTGGCTGAAGGTGATCTAGACAGACAGATTGAACTCTACAAAGATATTCTAGATATTGCTCAAGAAAACTTCTGGGTCATGGGGATTGGCACTTACGGACCTGGTTACGGTGTTGCCAAAAACAACATGCGCAACATTCCAGAAAGCATGCCCCATGCTTGGTTATTCCCTAGCCCTGGCCCCACTAACCCCGAGCAGTATTTCTTTGTCAATGGTGACGGTTAAACTCAACAACGCTTTGATGAGGTATTCTCTAGATACTTTTAAAATACCTGTCAAGATGATGCTCTTTAAGTGACTTGAAGACCGTCTTAAACGTTTTCTACCTATGAGAACTTTTAAGACGGCTTCTTGAATAGTTATAGCAGTTCTAGGAGTTAGTCCCCCCACACTGAGTGAGTCGATTTCTACTCCCCTAGGTCGCACGAGTAGCTGCCACAGGCAGTTGCGCGTGGAAATGTTATTAATAGCATTCATACGATAAGTCGATACATCACGAGCTTTAGTGATGTTGGTGATGACAACGTCACCATCAACTAATTCATAACGTGTAACTGAGGTGTTCTCCTCGTCCCCCTCAGCTTTGATGACCAACTAATGATAATTAACAAGTGCTCGAGACCCTACCCTCACACGCATCTACAAGGAGGTGAATCTTGTTACGATACTTCACAAAACGAATCCTCTATATGATTCCTACATTATTTTTTATTAGCCTTGTATCTTTTTTTATTATTCAATTGCCTCCGGGTGACTACGTAACAACATTGGCAGCTAACTTTGCCGCCCAAGGCGAAGCCGTGGACGATGCAACAGTAGCTCAGCTACGGCGTATTTACGGCCTTGACAGACCTATTTATGTTCAGTACTTCCTGTGGATAAGCAACATCATCTTTAGAGGCGATTTTGGCCAATCGTTTGATTGGGGTGCGCCTGTCAGTGACCTTATTTGGGGGCGGTTAGGGTTAACCCTCATGATTTCGACGGTAACTCTCTTGTTTATATGGGCGGTAGCGCTACCTATAGGTATTTACTCTGCTGTCAACAAATATTCTGTTGGCGACTACATTGCCACGTTTATTGGGTTTATCGGTTTAGCCGTACCCAATTTTTTACTGGCACTCATTCTTATGTATATAGGCTTTAGGTACTTTGGGCAGAGTGTTGGTGGGCTTTTTTCGCCTGAATATATTGATGCCCCTTGGAGTTGGGGTAAGTTTGTGGATTTACTTGCTCACTTGTGGATACCTGTTGTTGTAATTGGTACAGCAGGCACAGCCGGGCTTATAAGAATTATGCGAGCGAATCTTTTAGATGAACTTTTTCGCCCTTACGTGACAACAGCCAGGGCCAAAGGCTTAAAAGAACGCAGCTTGCTTGCCAAATACCCTGTTCGCCTTGCGCTAAACCCGTTTATTAGCACAGTGGGTTGGGTATTGCCTAGTTTAATATCGGGGGACATTATTGTATCTGTTGTGCTCGGTCTACCTACTACGGGGCCGCTTTTGCTGCGAGCGCTGCTCGCCCAAGATATGTATTTAGCGGGCGCATTTATTTTGCTACTGTCTGTACTCACGGTAGTAGGCACGCTTATTTCTGACTTACTGCTTGCCGCTCTGGACCCACGGATCCGTTATGGTTAGGTTTACTTATGAGTGACAGTAATAAAAGCTACCCGCGCGAGGTGCCACATAAAGTGATCTCAAGCGCACCACTAGCAGCGCAAAGTGTAGCTAAGGATGAACTCGAGCCCAACGACACAATCGATGACAAGGTAAACGTTGCAAGTCAGTGGCAACTCACCTGGTGGAAGTTGCGTAAACACAAACTGGCGCTGGTTAGTGGCTACATTGTCCTTGCTATCTATGTAGTTGCGCTGTTTGCTGAGTTTTTGGCCCCTAGTTTGCCCGGAACGTACAGTGCGCGCTACCTGTATGCACCACCGCAAACCCTGCAGTTTTTTGGGCGCACCGAAGAGGGAAGACTGCTACCCATCTATGTCAATGACTACAAGTCAGAGGTTGACCAAGAATCGTTAAGACGAACCTTTGTGATTGACAGAGAGACAAAAATTCCCATTGGTCTGTTTGTTAAAGGTGAACCTTACAAGATGTGGGGGCTGTTTGAATGGGACAGGCATTTGTTCGGGACGCTCGAGCCCAGAGCCCCTTTCTACTTACTAGGTGCCGACCGATTGGGGCGCGATATATTTAGCCGCACCATTTACGGCACGCGCATTTCAATGTCAATTGGCCTCATCGGTGTCATCTTGTCACTAGTTTTGGGTATCTTGTTTGGAGGTATCTCTGGCTATTACGGGGGTTGGGTAGATGACATCATCCAACGCACCATTGAATTTTTGCGGTCAATTCCCACCATTCCGCTATGGATGGGCTTAGCTGCCGCCATTCCTGTCACCGTTGGGCCTATTGAAGTTTATTTTTGGATTACCCTCATTTTGTCACTGCTAGGTTGGACGGGACTTGCACGTGTGGTGAGAGGGAAATTTTTGTCGCTTAAATCTGAAGATTTTGTAATAGCTGCCCGTTTAGATGGCGTGAGCGAGATGCGCATCATCATGCGGCACATGGTGCCTAGTTTTATGAGTCACATTATTGCCAGTATCACCCTAGCAATTCCGGCGATGATCTTGGCTGAAACCTCGTTGAGCTTCTTGGGAATTGGCTTGCGCCCGCCTGTGGTGAGTTGGGGTGTACTTCTTCAAGAAGCACAAAATATTCGTAGTATTGCCACTGCGCCGTGGCTTTTCTGGCCTGGAGGCGCGGTTATCATTGCAGTACTCGCACTTAACTTTTTTGGTGATGGTTTAAGAGATGCAGCAGACCCCTACGAATAATAACCTGACATTGTATAGCAACAGTTCGGACACTTTTTACAAACCCTGTCACAGACGCAAGCAAGATTTTGGAAGCAGATTGCTACATTGTGTCGGTGACGCAAATCGATTTTTGATGTTCAATACCTGTCCGAAGTATTGGTACAGGTGACTTCTGTAAAAACCCATTAGATACGCTTATTGGGAAATTAATTACGTGGCACGTTAAAGATACTTGCGCTAATTACGAGATTGGCGTCTACAACATCATTTTGTCTAATTTCGGTGATATATGATATACGATCAGAACATCATCGCAGATGTGATGCCGCTAGCAACTACCACATTTATCGTACTCAACGGACTCAGACGCTTTTCCAAAATCATCTAACACATCTACTTCTTCTGGAGGCAACATGGCTGAACAACGCATTGGCGTCATTATGAATGGTGTCACCGGGCGCATGGGCAAAAACCAACATCTACTGCGCTCTATTCTGGCAATTCGTAATGAAGGTGGGCTCACGCTTCCTAATGGTGACATTCTTATGCCAGACCCTATTTTGCTGGGACGCAACCCTCACAAGATGGCAGCCCTTGCTCAGGAAACAGGACTAGAGCGCTGGAGTACCAACCTAGCTGAATGTTTAGCCAATCCTGAAGACACGATTTATTTTGATTCTGTGCTCACGCATCAACGCGCGGACAACATCAAACAAGCTATTGCTGCAGGCAAACACATCTACACCGAAAAACCCATTTCAGACAGCGTAGAAGACGCTCTTGAACTAGCTAGACTGGCCACGCAAGCGGGTGTTAAAAACGGTGCTGTACACGATAAGCTCTATTTGCAAGGTCTGCAAAAATTAAAACGACTGGTGGATGGTGGCTTCTTCGGGCGTATCCTTAGCATTCGTGGTGAGTTTGGTTACTGGGTATTTGAAGGGGATTGGCAAACTGCCCAACGACCAAGCTGGAATTATCGCAAAGAAGATGGCGGCGGCATTATTGTGGATATGTTGTGCCACTGGCGCTATGTGCTAGACAATACGTTTGCACCCGTAAAATCGGTGAACTGCTTGGGGGCAACCCATATTCCTACCCGCTGGGATGAACAGAGTGACGCCTACGACGCCACTGCAGATGATGCTGCTTATGCGATGTTTGAGCTCGAGGGAGGCATCATCGCGCAAATTAACTCGAGCTGGTGTACCCGCGTCTATAGAGACGAACTCGTATCTTTTCAGGTAGATGGCACCGAAGGTAGTGCAGTGGCCGGCTTACGCGAATGCAAAGTACAACATCGCAGCACAACCCCTAAACCCGTCTGGAACCCAGATATTCCCAATCCTATTGACTTTTACGAAGACTGGAAAGATGTACCTAATAATCAAGATTTTAGCAATGGCTTTAGGACACAATGGGAAGAATTTTTAAGCCATGTGGTATTGGACACACCTTACAAATATACCTTGCTAGAAGGTGCCAAAGGCGTGCAACTGGCTGAACTCGGCTTGCAAAGCTGGCGTGAGCGGCGTTGGTTAGATGTCCCTGAATTGAGGCTTTGACAGATGCCAGTTACTATCGATTTACCTGACGAACAGGGGAGACAATCAACTTACACGTTGTCGGAACCCGTAAACTATCAACTCCCAGAGCAGTCTTTTAGCCAGCGCGTGCTTTACGCAGCTGTGCACGTTGTAGCAGATGCAACTGCGGATAATGGTGAAGGTAAACCTGCTGCCATTAACTGGGATGCTACGCTCGCGTTTCGACATCACTTGTGGCGTTATGGATTTGGCGTGGCAGAAGCGATGGATACTGCCCAGCGTGGTTTTGGGTTGGATTGGGCGGCAACCCAAGAACTTATCTCTAGATCAGTTGCAGAAGCGGCTAAAGTAGACGGCCTTATTGCTTGTGGTGCAGGCACCGATCAATTGGGTGATGACACGTCAGCACTGACTTTAGATGGTGTTGTGTCTGCCTATGAAGAACAAATTGATTACATTGAAGCGTGTGGTGGCAAGATTATTTTGATGGCCTCGAGGGCGCTAGCAGCCGTTGCCAAAGATGCTAGTGACTACATCAAGGTATATAGTCATCTGCTCACAAAAATACAAGCGCCTGTGATTTTGCACTGGCTTGGCGATATGTTTGACCCCAAACTCAAAGGCTATTGGGGCTCAGATAATTGGCAAGATGCGGGTCATACGCTCCTCGACATCATCAACCAAAACGCTAACAAGGTTGATGGCATGAAGATGAGCTTGTTAGATGCTGACAAAGAGATTTACCTGCGCAGGCGTTTACCTGCTGACGTCAAGATGTACACCGGGGACGACTTTAACTACGATGTGCTTATTAAAGGTGATGACCAGGGGTTTAGTCACGGACTACTCGGGATTTTTGATCCTATTGCCCCGGCTGCTGCTGCCGCTATGCACGCACTCGAGGCAGGCGACCTAGAAAGCTACGACCGTATTTTTGCCCCCACCGTCCCCTTGTCACGGCATATTTTTGAGACGCCAACTTTTTATTACAAGACAGGGGTTGTGTTCATGGCCTACCTCAACGGGCATCAAGATCACTTCAAGATGGTGGGCGGCTTAGAAGATAAGCGTTCAACGGAGCATCTTGTTAAGCTGTTCAAGTTAGCAGATCAAGCTGGTTTGTTGCGTGATCCGGAGCTTGCTGTGGCGCGTATGCAAAACGTTCTCGAGCAACGCATGGCGAAAGCCTAAACTCTATGCCAGCGTTTACAGATACAACTCGCTTAAGCTTAAATCAGTACACAACTTTTAACTGGTCAACTCAAGATGCCATTGAAGGCTGTGCTAAGGCTGGTTTGCGCTGGATTGGCTTGTGGCGGGATAAGGTCAGTGCTCAAGGTTTAGATAAAACGGTCAAATTGCTTAGAGAGCATGAGGTGAAGGTCTCGAGCCTTTGCCGGGGTGGTTTCTTTCCAGCAACAACTAGAGAACTACGTCAAGAAGCTATCAATGACAACAAACGCGCTATAGATGAGTGTGTGGCACTAGGTACGGACACCCTTGTGTTAGTTTGTGGTGGCATTCATGCTGATGGTAATGCCGTTAGGACAGACATCGATAGCGCTCGACAGATGGTCTACGACGGTATTGCTGAACTAATCCCGTATGCGCAGCAAGCAGGTGTCAAATTAGGTATTGAACCCTTACATCCCATGTATGCTGCTGACCGAAATGTCAT
>CAZMCW010000003.1:11240-15029 GCA_964564405.1 uncultured bacterium | reverse complement strand
GACACTTGGTCAGGCCAATGATTTTGCAATCAAGCTCAACGGTGATATGTCTCAGCCACCCGTTGGCGTGATTATTGATGTCTTTCATGTCTGGTGGGACCCGGCAGTTTACAAAGAGATTCAACGTGCCAGCGGGCATATTTTCGGTTTTCACGTCTGTGACTGGATTACACCTGTGCCAGATGTGCTCAAAGCTAGAGGTATGATGGGGGAGGGGCACATTGAAATTCGGCGGTTACGAGAAGCGGTGGACGCTGCTGGTTACAAGGGTCCCATTGAGTGCGAGATTTTTAACCAGGCGATTTGGGACACGCTGGGGCAAGAAACCGTTGCACGTATGAAAGATCGCTATCTGGCTATTTGTTGATGCGTAATTCCTAAACCTCTAAACCCTCGTACCTAATTTTTCACTGTTTAATGACAGGCCAATCATCCTCCCGGTCAAGTGACCAAATTGCTAGTGAGGGTTCACCACTATTGTCAGCGTCGTAGAAGTGATGTGTGAACAAGAAATCATGCTCTGCATATTGATAAACACCAGCATGTCCAGGACCGACAAAACGGTCATCGCCAAGGATTTTTCCCCTAGCATCTAAAAAGAGGGTGCCACCACCGTTTAGTAAATCGTTACCTTCTTCATCAAGATAGGGTCCTGTTGGATGCGTTGACCTGCCTACACGAATATTATAGGTACTGTCAACACCATTACAGCACTCATCCCAATTGACAAATAGATAGTAATAGTCGTTATTTGGATGATTAAAAATGTAGGCTGCCTCAATATTATTTTCGTTGAGCTGGCCGCCATAATTTGCCAGAGGTGTAAAGCGTGTGTCATCTTTATGCCACGTTTTGTTTGACGGGCCCTCTTTAAGTAGCCCCGTTTCTTCATCTAATTCAACAATCCATATGCCCCTAGCATGGGAACCATAAACCAACCACAGCCTATTGTGTTTATCCCTAAAAACAGCGGGGTCTATAGCAAAGGGCTGGTTGATGTTTTCACTTGCAAGAACATAGTCCGATGATGGTGAAAACCTTAAATTCTCCACCTCACCTGTCACAGAAGCAAAGCCAATTTTGGAACGGTGTTGATCTTCATCTTCCACGGCTGAGTGATAAAGCTTTAGGCCTGCAGTTGATTCAAAAACAGAAGGTGCCCATAACCTGTTTCCTGAATACCATGAGGGCCTAATTTGTTCATAGATGTCATCACCGCGAAGTTGCCATGTTTGGCTTGCGAGGTTGTACGTTCGCCATTCAACTGCACTGGCAAATAACACCATTGTGTCATCTATACGAATGAGCCGTGCGGGGTCATGAATATCTAGCACGATGGTTGATGCTAGTGCGTCTAAATTTGGAGTATGACTAGCTTGGAAGCCAATAACGAAATACAACGCACTCGTAAAGATGATTAACAAATACCTCATGTATTTTCTAGTGTACTGCATAAACCTAATATGAAATTCAGTAGCAAATCAGCAATCCTCATATGATTGTTGTTTAGTAGAATAAAGCACAATGATATAACTGAGTTTAAATGTTGATGTTCAAACCTATCCACTCACCCTGTGTGAGGTTGCAACGCCCGACTAAGGGCTTCGTGGAGGTCATGGTCTTTAAATGGTTTAGTAATATAAGCAACTGGGTGAGTTGCTTGAGCGCGCTCAAGCGTAGCTGGGCGGCTATCCGCAGTGATATAGATGACCGGGATGTTATGCGTTTGCTGGATGCGCTTGACGGCTTCAATACCGTCAACTAAGCCTCTAAGGTTAATATCCATAATTAGTACATCTGGATTAATTTGTTTTAAATTTTCAACGAGCATCTTACCTCGTTGAACAATAACAACATCAAGTGCTCGAGGGTACTTAAGTAAAGAATCTCTAATACTTGCAGCTATTAAATATTCATCTTCTGCGATTAGTATCTGTGGTTCACTTTGCAAATTCATGTCGTTAACCGAATTGGTAGTGTTGCTTGGTTGCTTTACTTGATCGGTGCTACTATCACCGTTATTGAGCATTATGGTTAGACCCTTCGGTGGTTTTGGCAGTAGTTTTAGAAAATGCAAGATGACGCAAAACTATGTTGCTGCGCTGGCTCATGAGAGCTGTTTTAACATACTGATGTATTAGATAGGAGTATGTTCAGCACTATTTAAAATCATTGTTATTCAAATTAATGCACACAGTTGTTCACCTCTATGCTTAATACGCTATGACGCACCATAGCATGTTTAAGTGATGCATGGAAGGATGCTGCTTGGGTAACAAAGATTTAGCAGAGATTTAATAAAGATTGCGCGTTAGGCGACTACATAAGTTTTGACAATCATTGATTGAAAATCAACATACCTAGTTTTGAATGATATTTTTTGAACCTTAATGTGCAGTTTGATGCTTGCAATTATCTTTTGAACTCGTAATAGCAGTCTTACCTCTTACCCCTTTGGAGACAAATAATTTTTCATGACTACAAAACAAATTGTTCAAGTTGATAACACAAGTTCTGGGCTAGGTACATTTAGCGGCGTTTTTACACCCTCAATATTGACTATTCTCGGCGTCATTATGTATTTGCGCTTTGGGTGGGTTGTGGGCAATGTGGGTATTGTCCGTACGCTACTTATTGTCACAATGGCTAATAGCATTACCTTTCTAACGGCGCTATCAATTTCATCTATTGCTACAAATCAGCGGGTGCGCGGTGGCGGCGCATATTACATGATTAGCAGATCGTTAGGAATTGAAGCAGGTGGTGCGTTAGGCATACCTTTGTTTATTGCGTTAGCGTTGTCCGTCGCGCTTTACACAATTGGCTTTGCTGAAAGTGTTGTGCGGGTCTTCCCTGCCCTAGATCAACGCACAATTGGGCTTATTTGTGTAATGGCAGTAGCAGTTGTGGCATTGGTGTCCGCCCAAGCAGCAATTCGCGTGCAGTACGTCATTATGGCTGCAATTGTTGCGTCCCTTGTGTCCCTTATGTTTGGCTCGAGCCTACAACCCGAAACTGCGGGTATTACCACAAGAGAACTTTTGCAAGGTGTGTCAAGCGAAAATTCAGCATCTTTTTGGACAGTATTTGCCGTGTTTTTTCCAGCTGTCACTGGCATTATGGCAGGCGTTAACATGTCTGGCGACCTGCGCGATCCCAACCGAGCAATTCCAGTTGGGACCTTAGCTGCTGTAGGCGTAGGGTATGTCGTTTATATGATTTTGCCTATTGTCCTAAGTTTGCGTGCTGATCCAGCAACGTTAATTAGCGATCCCCTAGTCATGCGCCGAATTGCCTACTGGGGAGATGCCATTATTTTAGGGGTTTGGGGGGCTACGCTGTCAAGTGCCGTGGGCAGTATCTTAGGTGCCCCACGGGTGCTTCAAGCACTTGCTCGAGACAACGTACTCCCACCTATGCTCAGATGGCTAGGACGCGGTAACGGTCCTGACGACGAACCCCGCCTAGGCACCGTTGTCACCTTTGCAATTGCATTTGTAGCCGTTTACTTTGGCAACCTCGACCTTATTGCACCAGTTCTCACGATGTTTTTTTTGACAACTTATGGCGTGCTTAACGTTGCATCTGGCTTAGAAACACTTTTACAAAGTCCGTCGTTTCGGCCGAGTTTTCGGGTGCACTGGGCGTGGTCGTTTTTAGGTGCGCTAGGTTGTCTTGCTGTAATGTTGCTAATAAACACCCTTGCGACCATCGTTGCAGTCGTGTTTATGATGAGTATCTCGTTGTGGTTGCGGCAACGGCGCTTGCGCAGCGGTTGGAGTGATTTAC
>CAZMCW010000003.1:7193-11230 GCA_964564405.1 uncultured bacterium | reverse complement strand
GCAATAACTCGCCTCAGTTTGCACAACCTAAGCAACGAACCAGACGTAAAAAACTGGCGTCCACATGTGCTTGTGTTATCTGGCGCGCCTACCCAACGCTGGCACCTAATTGATTTTGCACAAGCTATCAGCCATCAACAAGCACTCTTGAGTGTAGTTACTATTGTAACCGACAAGTCGCTCACACCACAGCGTTTAGAGTCGCTCGAGCAAACCAATAATGACTACCTTGAAAAACGTGGGGTAGATGCATTTTCACGGGTATTCAAAGCTGAAGACCCGTTTGTTGGTACCGAGCGCTTTATTGCTGCGTATGGTATTGGACCGCTTGTACCTAATACTGTGCTTCTTGGCGATAGTGAACAAACCGAGTTGCGCGCTAGCTACAGCCAAATGCTCGTAAATTTGCACGCGTTGGGGCGAAACATTGTCATTATTAAAGATAATAGTGAACAAAGTTTTGGGTTTCGGCGGCGTATTGACGTGTGGTGGGGTGGGCTTAAAGGCAACGGCGGGCTTATGCTTACACTTGCTTACTTGCTCACAACCAGCCCAGCTTGGGAGGATGCCGTTATTCACGTCAATGTGGTGGTAGCAGACGAAAGTGCAGCAGAAAGTACTCAGGATAACCTCGAGCAAGTTGTTACAAACTCTCGAATTGGTGCTACAACCCATGTGATTGTTGCCTACGGTCAACCTTTTGAAGATATCCTCAAAGCTCATTCACAAGCAAGCGACCTTATTTTGCTAGGTATGCGCGCCCCCAAAGACGAAGATACTACCCAAGAAACTGCTGAGCGCTATGAAGACTACGCCAGCTATTATGAGCGTTTGCGCAACTATGCTGACGGGTTGCCCACCACGGCGTTCGTACTTGCTGCTGAAGACATTGATTTTGGTGACATTTTGGCTTAGTTTTTTGACCGCTATGGCCTGTTTTTAAAGGCAATATGTGCTATTATAAAAATTCAAATAAGACGCTTAGTGCGGTTTGGTATCAATTAATTGATTTCTGACAGCAGATGGGAAACCATGTGACACCCCTCGACATTAAGGAGGGACAGAATGCATAACAAGTCACACGCAAGTCATTCATTACAGGCCAAGCACAATTCACGCAATACTACTCAAAACACGCACCACCAATCCAGCTCAGATAGGCGCAGCCATAGCCACAGACGTAGTGGCTTAGAACGTCGTAGACACGGACGTCGCAAGAGTGGGGAACGTCGGAGCAGCAGCGAACGACGGCTTACCATGCGTTCTAATAACCATCCTGCTCCAGCAGATGCTTGGCGTCTTACGGGCAGATTGACCCGTCAAGTGAGCACCCAGATCAAGCCACTACACTCATACCGGCTAGCTGGTCAGCATAATACTCGGGACAAGCTAGTAATCGCCCTGCACCAGTGGAATCCTGTTGAGTTTGCCGGTATGGCATGTGTTGTTGGTCCTTTCCATAACCATACCTCAGCTGCTGAGTTCATGGCCATTTACAGCCTTAAACAAACGCATGTATTCCGCTTGCGAGCGGTTTATCAACACTGGTTTGTAGACGCCTCCCCTATCTAACACCAAATAACAAAGTGATGACGTAAGTATATAGGGACTAAATATTTCCTATCTGTATCTGCAGGATACAGATAGCGGCAGCGGTTAAGGAACGTGATTCATTCACGTTCCATTCTGCAAAATCATTATGGAAAAACTTATTATTAGTGATAGCACTTCATATCTTGTCCGGAAGTTCCTCTTCGAGTAATCGTATAGAAGGAACAAGATATACAGCCGCTGTTGTTATCACAATTAATAAGCCAGTTAAAACGGTGAGAAAGCCCATTCCTCGAGTTGGTCCAACACCAACAATTCGCCCAACTGATGAGGCCCATACGCCGCCAGCTACAAGAAGTGGACCAAATACAAACTCAGCTAGTGGACCAACCATCAGATAAGCAAATGGCTCTGCAAGAAAACTCAAGAGCTGTTTAGTGGCAAATACTTGCCCTTGAACCTCATGAGCAACTTTTTGCTGAAACAGCGTACTGCCTGCTGCGCCGGTAGCAGCAAAGGAAAAATAAAAAATAAACAAGCCTAAAGCAATGAGTAAAGGAGAAGGCCGCAGTCCAACCATCACAATGCCTACACCACTCATCAGCGAAAACCCAAGATTGACCTTTACTAGATGTCTCGCAAGTCCCCAAGTTGCCATAAAGATACTGCCAAGCACCATACCAGAACCACCAATGGATAGAACAACGCCTAACATCTTGGGGGACTCGAGTGAAAGCAACAAAGGGGTCGTCAAAATCAACCCGAAGTTGTTAAGGAAGTTGTAGAACATATTGAACAAAGCTAATCCCAGAAGACCACGGCGACGTATCAGATACTGCCACCCAATTAGCAGGTCACGCCAGACCATCTTATTTGTGCTAGTTGCTTGATTTTTGAGCCCTTGATTTTTAAACCCTTGATTTTTAAACCCTTGATTTTTAAACCCTTGATTTTTAAACCTAGGAAAGCGTACAACGAGCAACGTCGCTAGGGCAATTGCAAATGTTATCAAGTCCAGTCCGATAACCCCTGCTAGCCCTAGCGTACTTATTAGGAAACCTGCTAGCAAGGGTGCAGTGATACGCCCTGAAGCAACACTAAGTTGGACGAGACCGTTGGCACGCGCTAATCGCGCTTTGGGAACAAGGAGACTGATACTAGTTTTATAGGCTGGACCCTGAAACACATGAGCCACAGAGTTAATAAAGGTAGCAAGATAGATGTGCCACACATCAAGTTGGGCAAATAGAAGCAAGCTTAAAAGAAAAGCCGAACTCGTAGCAGCAATGACATCGCTTAAAATCATCACCTGCCTGCGGCTATAACGGTCAACGACTATACCTGCAAAAGGCGAAAACAGAATAAAGGGTAAAACTGTAAAGACCATTGTTAGCGCGAACTGTGTTGCCGAGCCAGTCTGCTCAAATACCCACCAAGCTGCCACAAATGAAGTCAGACTCGAGCCAAGGGTGGAAATAAATTGTCCGCCCCACACTATCAAAAACGAGCGCCAAGTAGAAATCGTTGCTGTAGAAATCGTTGCTGTAGAAATCGTTGCTTTGGAATTTACGTGAGCATCTTCAAAATCTTCCATATCTAAAAGGATGTGAGGTATTCTAATTCAAATGAAACCTCAATCTTTGAAAAAGCTTTGGCATGTGGTCAAAAATACTGATGCTGCACAGGTGTTGTCAGAGCCAGTTAAGCAACGGTATCTGTTGCCGTTTATTCGTGAGGAACTGTCCCTTAGTGAAGCTGCTCGTCAGCTTGGGGTCAAACCAAATGCAATGCTCTACCAGATCAACAAATTGCTCAATTTAGGACTACTCGAAGTTGTTCGGGTTAAGCAACGTACAGGTAGAGCAAGCAAGATCTACCGAGCTATTGCCCAAAGATTTTTTATCCCATTTTCGCTAACTCAAGCTGAGACTGTTCAAAATCTTGCTATAGAAACCGATATACGTTCAGAGAGCTTGTTTCAACAGGATCTAATCAATGCCCAGATGGCGTATGGGAGTGAGTGGGGCATTGCGATTTATATCATGGAAGATGGCAGCCTGAGCATTGATTTAGCGACTTCAATAGAACACACGGCAGAAGACACAGACTTTATCTTAGCCGCTAACTACCCTGCTGTTTGGTCAAGTTGGCTTTGGATCAACCTTAGCCACAGCGAAGCAAAGATGCTACAACAGGAGCTCATAACATTATGGAAACGGTACAAGCAAATGCGTAGCTTAGATAAGCCAAAATATACATTGCGCTTAGGGCTAGCACCTATGAATGAGTTTGTTCGTGAAACATTGTAGTGAGATTATTAAGTCGCTTGTGGTTCAGGGCATTGTGGTTCAGGGTATTGTGGTTCAGGGCATCAAGGTTGCTCGAGAAACTCCCGAACCAGTCACTGAAGAAACTTAGCTCTAGAACCAATTACCAAGCTAGCACCCGCCCATCTCGGCAATAAACGGGTTGACCATTGTTGATAT
>CAZMCW010000003.1:0-7183 GCA_964564405.1 uncultured bacterium | reverse complement strand
GGTGACAGCTAACCAACCAGCGTCGTGAATACCAGCGGCATGGGCGGTGTAGCTTGTGTTAGCAGGATGATTTAATACGTGCCCACTAGCATCTAACAATTGCTGGGCGTGCAAGCGAATACTACGCCCGGCTAAAAAATCAACCTCTTGAAACGAAACACTAAGGGATTGTTGCCCATTAAGTGCTTGTAACCCTTGGCTGATACCCTCGAGCACACACGTATGAACTACCTCAAGTGGGTGATGTGCTAAGCGCTTTGCTGTTTCTGGAATTGGGTTCAACACGTTCACGCCTACGCCTACAACTAACCACCCGCGCACCTGCTCACAGAGAATGCCCGCAATTTTTTTCTCTTGCCAGTAGAGGTCGTTGGGCCATTTGACAAAAACCTCATCACCTAGCTTGCGCAGTTGTTTGGCGATACTTAGACCTATCCAGAGGCTCGAGCACGCTAGTTTAGTCTTATCCTGCGGCAAGTTATCTGGGTGAATAAGCACAGTCTGATAACTTCCGCCTGGGTGACTTTGCCAGTTACGCCGCTGTTGCCCGTGCCCGCCGTGTTGCGCGGCAGCTCGCAAAATTGTGTTCGTTGTTACTGCCTGTTTGGGAAGTTCTAGGGCGAGTTCAGCTGATGTGCTCTCCCCTGCCCGCCCTTCACGTCTAAGCCAAGCTTTGGCAATGTCCTGCGTTGAACTAACCGTGCCATACGCTATAAGCTCAAAGTTTAGATGCCCAAATGTATGGTGCGTTGAAGACGTTGTCATTGCCAACTTTGATGGACGTTAGCTGTCAGCTTCTTGCATCTGGCGAACTTGCTTTAAGATCACCTTTTTGGGTAGTAAGGGTGCAAGCGCCATCACACCACGCTGCATGAAACCCATACCGGCAATCACGTTCAGTTTGCCGGCGAGCATCGCCTCATAACCAGTAGCTGCAACAGACCTAGCACTGGCAGCACTGTCAAATAAATCTGTATTGTCCATGCTGGCCGTACTGGCAAACTCGGTGGCGGTGGCACCTGGCAGTAAGGCGGTCACGGTGATGTTGGTGTCGTGGAGTTCTTCAGCGATGGCATTACTAAACGAGGTCACATAGGCTTTGGTGGCGTAGTAAACAGCTTGGAGCGGACCTGGTACTAAACTTGCTGTTGACGATACGTTGAGGATTTTGCCGCCATTACGTGCCACAAAGTCGGGTAAAAAGTGCCGCGTAAGGGCTGTTGGGGCAATCACGTTGAGATGAATCATAGTGAGGTCGGTGTCCCAGTTTCGTTCATGAAATTTGCCGCGACCTCCAAAGCCAGCATTGTTGATGAGATACTGCACGTCGATACCTGCTTGTTGGATCTCGTTGTAGATGTCTTGAGCGGCATCAACGTGGCTGAGGTCTTTGGCGATGACCATGACCTCTACTTTGTGCTTATCTTCCAATGTCGTTTTAAGCTTGTTGAGGGCATCTTCACGTCGGGCGATGATGACGAGGTCCCCTCCGCGCTCCGCGTGAATGTGGGCAAGTTCTGCACCGATGCCGCTCGAGGCACCTGTAATTAAGGCAACATTGTTCATACTCGTGTCTCCGTGATGAATGGGTAAGTTTAGCAGGTTGAGTTGATGACTATTTAGGTTGACAACTTCTTGGTTTGATGACAACACCACATCGTGACACCGTAGTGTGATAAGACTAGTGGTGTGATAGGACTAGTGGTGTAATAGGACTAGTGGTGTGCTAAGCCTAACATCGAGCTCACTAATCTGCCGCTTCGCCCAGAGCCTCGTCTTTACGGATCGAAAATACCCGACTCACCCCACCTTGGGTGGTCACACCCCACAGCACATCAGCACATTCCATAGTCGCTTTTTGGTGGGTAATGAGTAAAAACTGGGTGCCTTGTTTGGCAAGTTTGCTCACAAAGTCACGAAAGCGGCGGATGTTGGCTTCGTCCAGTGGTGCATCAACCTCATCTAAAATGGCGATGGGCAAGGCATTATTACCTTCCATGAGGGCAAACAAAAACGCCATCGCCCCCATAGTTCGCTCACCAACGGACAGCAAGTTAAGCGATTGGGTGCTTTTGTTGGGCGGTTGTAAACTCAGCTTAACGCCGGTGGGTTGAGGTTGGCCGTGTTGACGTGCGTCTGTGGCGTTGCCGTCGGTATCTGCTAACTTAGGTGAGGCTGTTTCGTATAGTAAACGGACATCTGCCTCGGCGGTATCGCCAAAGAGGTCGTGGACGCGCTGCTGAAAACGTATGCGGACGGCACTAACGGCGTGCTCGAGCCGCGTGTTTAACTCCCCATCAAGCTCACTGAGCGCTTCACGTAGCGTATTCACGGCATCACTTGTGTCGCGCACACCAGTTGCCATCTCATCGTAATGCTCACGAACCTCAGCCAAAGCTACTTGCGCCCGGTGATTAACGGGCCCTAGGGCTTCCCGTTCTTGTTCAGCAACTTCAAGGACATCTTTAAGTGCTTTAGCGTTGGTATTAGCAATGTGTAACTCGTGCAGTGGTTCCCGACGTTCAGCCTCTACCCCATTCTCACCTGCTGCCTCGGGTATGTTATCCCACTGAGCGATGACAGACTCGAGTGCGCTTTGTTGGACACTCTCAGACTCAGCAACGGGCGTTGATGAGTCATTTTCTGGGATGTCTTGAGCACCTTCCAGCAAACTATCTGCAGCTAGCTCACCAGCTAGGCTAGCATCTTCTAAGGGATCATCTTTTAGAGCATCATCTTCTAACGAGATAGTTGTGCCCGCTTGAAGGACGCTAAGACCTTCTGGAAACTGGTTGAGCTCTTGAGTGGCAGCTTCACAAGCGGCTTGTTTGCGAACTAAGCTAAGGCGGGATTGCTCGAGCCCACTAGCAGCTTGGGCCCGGACCCGACTTGCCTGTTGCAATGCATTTTGAGCGTCCTGTAACTGCGTTTGAGTTTGCGTAAGGATTTGCCTAGCGGCACTGTCATCTGGCATAACTGCTTGACGCTGCACAAGCTTTTTACGGGCTTGTTTTAAGACATCTTGTTGGTCAACTAAGCGCTGCCCAATAGCCTTGTGATCGTCCTGATAACGCGTCAAGCGCAGTAAGTTAGCATCATAACTTTGCTTAGCCGCTGTAAACGCACGTTGCTGTTCACTAACCAGGGCAGCTACTTTGTCACAAGCTTGGTAGCGTTCTTGGCGTTCGTCACGTTTGTGGCGCAATGTACTGAGGGTATGCTCGAGCTTGTCGCGCTCGTCAACTAGACTGTCAATATCTTGCTCTGGTTGACTTGGTTCAACAAGATCAGCAAGTGCTTGTGTAATTGTCGCCAAACTTGCTTCACGGTCTTGCTGACGAGAAGCGCGTACAGCTTCAGCTTGGGCTGCTTGTTGCCAAGTGTCTCTGGCCTTGGTAAAGGCACGCCCAGCTTGGGTGTAGTTGTTAGTGAGGGTTTCTAGTTCCGCTGCTAGCTGGTCACAGATGCGGCTGCTAGCTTCAACTTGCTGCTGGACCGTGTCAAGTGCGCGCATAGCAGCATCAACATCCCGCTGACTAATGCGACCATCGTCATATGCACCTGATTTACTGCGTCCACCGCTGATAGCACCGTAGGACTCAACAATATCCCCTGCCAAACTTACCAGTCGTGGACGGCGTGCATAGCGCTTAGCAAGCCTAGTGGCATCGTCTAAACTGCTAACAATCAGCGTGCGCCCTAACAGTTGTAAAGCGATAACACGATATGCATTATCTACCTCAACCAAGTCGCTGGCAACGCCAACCACAGCAGACTCAGCTAACAGTTGAGGTTGGATATTGATCTGTCCTGGGTTGAGCAAATCTAGCGGTAAAAGCGTCACATAGCCGCCCTGCTTGCGCACGTGTGCCAGAATATTTGAGGCAGCGGTCGAATGCCTAATGACCACGTTTTCACTGCGGCGACCAAGCGCGCTGCTGACGGCCTGCTTGTACTCAGGGGGTACGCCGATGAGGTCAGCAACGGCACCGTGAACGTCTGGATGGTTCATGGTGAGGGCCGCCTTAGGCCCTTGGGCATAGCCTTGGCGGGCGTTTAACGCACGCGTGAGGCGGTCAACTTCACGTTGCAGGGCGAGCGCTTCAGCCGCAGCGTTGGCGCGCGTTTGTTGGGCGTCTTGTAAATTTTTGCGGGCAGTCGTTAAGGTTGCATCAAACCCATCCACCACAGCTTTGGCGGCTAGATAGGCAGCTTCTAAGGCAGCCACGTCTTGCTGTGCTTGATTATCAGGATGGTTGAGGTGCGTTTGGACCTCAGCAAGGTCGCGCTCGAGCTGCATCTTTCTACTCTGATACACCTCTACAGCACGTTGGTACTGCTGCGCCCGCGTTTCAGCTTCACGTGTAATGGGATGAGTTCAGACGTAACGGCCTCGAGCGCCGTACGTGCTGCCAGCAAATCACGTTGCGCTTGGGTGCTGTCAACATCTGGTGGACTAGGTGGGCTAAGTCCGTCGAGTTCGTGAATATCTGCCTCGAGCCGAGTCTTATCAGCGGTGAGTTGCTGCAATTGTGTTTCGAGGGCGCTCACCTCAGCTTCAGCCACGCGCACGTCTCCCCTATGCGTTTCAATCTGGGTGACGATTGTGTGTAAGACGGCTTCAGCATCACTCACCTGAACGCGGGCATTATCCCAAGCCTGTTGGGCTTGGTCAAGTTGGGTTGTGGATTCTTGCAGGGTTGTTTCTAGTTCACTAACACGTGTCTCGAGCCGCGCTAGTTCACTGTTGAGGGTTGTGTCGCGCTGTTTGGCAAGGCTGTAGCGCAGTTGGAGGGAGGCTCGCTCGAGCGCTGTTGCTTTGTAAGCTTGGCGCGCTTCAGTCAGTAAGTTGCGTTGCTGGTCACGTAATTGGGCGAGTTGCTTGTCAACCTCAGCTAGATGGTCTTCGGCTTGGCTCAAACGCATACTGGTTTTATCGCGACGTTGTCCCAAGCGGGAAATGCCAGCAGCCTCAGCAATCGACGCTAGCAAGGTTTCCGGGCTGGCTGTGAGGATGCTCGAGACCTCACCTTGCCCAATCACAGCGAGTCCGCTACGACCTAGCCCGCTCCCAGCAAGAAGCTCATCCAAATCCAAAAAACGCGCGTTTTTACCAGCTAATTTGAGTTTGCTTTGACCGTCCCGATAGATGCTCCGGCGAATGACGATGGGCTTACCATCGTGCTCCAAGCACACGTCAACCTCAGCGTAGCCAAGGGTCTTTTTAGCTTTAGCTCCGTGGAAGATAAGATCAGTTTGATCTTCAGCACGGTAGGCTTGGGCGCGTCCGCCGCCGGTTGCCCACCTAAGAGCATCGATGACGTTGGACTTCCCCGAGCCATTAGGTCCAACAATGGCGTTAATGCCATCCTGTAGCGGTAAGGTTGTTTTATCTGCAAAGCTTTTAAAGCCAGCGAGCGTAAGTGAAACAAGTTGCACGCTGTGGAGTTTACCCTATTTAGATGAGCCCATGGCTCTTGGAGGCGTTCTCATAGAATAAAATGCTAGGGAAATATTTCACGATTGACTTGCTCGTTCAAATTTTATCCCAAGACCTAATGGCAAACTTAGCTATCGTGATATTGACACAATGCTAAAGATATTTAACTATCCCACCAAACCGTTTGATATGATACCCCCCAGGGGTTTATTTAGAAGTTTAGTGAAAGGGATTCAAATGTTTTTTAAGCACATTTACGACGAAGGCTTAGCTCAAGGAAGTTATTTAATTGGCTGTCAGCGTACAGGTGAAGCCATTGTCGTTGACGCCCGCAGAGATGTCGCTGTATATCTTGACGAAGCAGCTCGTCAAGGCCTCACCATTCATGCAGTTACAGAAACGCATATTCACGCAGATTACCTGTCTGGCTCGAGGGAACTTGCCAATGCTACAGGCGCAACTCTATACCTTTCTGACGAAGGCAATGCTGACTGGAAATACGGCTTTGCTGCTGAAAAGTTCCATCACGGCTCACGCATTAAGCTCGGTAATATTAGTGTTGAGGCTGTCCACACGCCCGGACATACCCCCGAGCACTTATCGTTTTTAGTCACCGACGGTGCAGCCGCTAGTCAACCAGGCTACTACCTAACAGGTGATTTTGTTTTTGTGGGTGATGTTGGTCGGCCCGACCTACTCGACGAAGCAGCTGGCGGTGTCGATACCCGTTTTGGTGGTGCCAAGCAACTGTTTGCCAGTTTGCGCGATCACTTTTTAAACCTGCCAGATTACGTTCAAGTGTGGCCAGCCCACGGTGCCGGTAGTGCCTGTGGTAAGTCGCTTGGGGCCATTGCCAGTACAACTGTTGGCTATGAGCGCAACTTTGCGTGGTGGTCAGCTTATGTTGAACGCGGTGACGAGCAAGGCTTTACCGATGCACTGCTAGCAGGTCAACCCGACGCACCCCTTTATTTTGGGCGTATGAAAAAGCAGAATAAAGAAGGGCCTGCGCTACTGGGTACACGTCCTGACCTCCCTGAATTAGCCGTAGATGATGTTACAAAAGAGCTCGAGCAAGGCAACCTCATTTTTGTGGACACACGCACCCGCGCCCGGCACCTTACGGAACATCCAGTGGGTGCTCTGTTTATTCCTTGGGGTAAATCGTTTGCAACCTACGCCAGCTATAGCATCGCCCCTGAGCACGATAATCGCCCTATTGTGCTACTCGCAGATAACCAAGCCATGGCCCACGCCATGCGCGACCGGCTTAGCTATGTTGGCATTGACAATGTACAAGGTTACCTAACCAGCACGCAAGACCTGCCAACCGTGACATCAAATGTGTTACCTGTTAAAGACCTTGATCCCGAGCACCAGCTTGTACTTGATGTGCGCACTGCCAACGAACATCATACGGGACACCTACCCAACGCACAGCAACTTCATGTGGGGCGCGTTATTTACAGTCTAGACAAGTTACCCAAAGACAAGATGGTGGTTGTGCATTGTCAAACAGGTGGACGTGCCACAGTTGCCGCCAGCGCCTTACGCGCAGCCGGTTATAGCAACGTTTATGAGCTCGAGGGCAGCTACGAGGGGTGGTTAGGGCATCAATCTGCAACTGCATCAGCATAACTAACCTCTCTCCTAGGCTGCTATCAGGATGAACGAATTACTCCTTGGCAACTCAACACGCTACAACTTCAAAAGCTAGATGCTGAGCTTGATATCAGTGATTGT
>CAZMCW010000002.1:27298-39278 GCA_964564405.1 uncultured bacterium | reverse complement strand
CTACCAGTGATGAGCTTTCTAAAGTTACGCAGTCCTACAAAGGTAATCTCAAAGCCACCTTGGACAAACTGCAGCCTCGAGAGCGCCAGATACGCTGAAATAAGTAGTGGAAAAATAGATAACGCTAACACCACAATGACAGAAGGAAGCAAAAAGATGTTGCCAGCATTGCGGTCAAACCAACGCCGCACACGCCCTTCGCTTTGTGTTGTAACTTGTGTTGGTTGAGAGTGTACAACTTGATTATCCACGTACCATCCTTTTGAAACTAGTAAGATTGCGGACTTGTTCTCAATAAAAGTGTTCTTCTTAAATCTTGATGAGGCTATAGATGCCATCACAGACTTTGGGAATAGCTCGAGCACGTTTGTTAAACCAATAAACCATGTGACAGCTCGAGTTTATCGCAATCTCCTGTGAGTTACCTAGCGTTAGAGTCAATCATTAACCCTGCTGCAAGACTTTATTTTAACAACCAATAAAAATGAGGTGACCTATGCCACCTCAAGAGTATCGCAACTTAGATTGTAAAAAAGCAGTCGTTTACACGGGTAGGCTAAACCCTAGCGCTCAACGCCTAACGTGCCAATGTAGGCATCACGTTGAGCATCTAAGCCAAGTTCTTCAGTGATTTCTTGCCAGCCGATAGAGATTTGCTCGAGCGTTTCTTCTAAGTCAAGCTCGTCAGCCAAATACTGAGCAAGTGCCGTGTCCAACACGTTCTGCTGATAACGCTGGTTTTGCGGAATGCGCAAGTCTAGCACCATGTTAGGGCTGTTGAGGCTAGCTTCAATCGCACCTAAGTAGTTGTTCGCAAACTCTTCGCTCATGCCAGCTTCTAACCAAGGGGTGGTATCTTCAAACTGTGACACGCGGTAGGGGTTAAAGCCGGTAATACCTTGGGTCACGTCTTGGTTGGACTGAGCAGGTTGATTCACGTAGCTAAAGAACGCATACAGAGCTTCTTTTACCTCAGGATCAGCTGATGCATTAATACCGCCTGACCAACCACCAAAAGCAGCAAACGGTGCATAGTTGATGCCACCTTGGTGGAAAGGACAAAGCTCGTCGGTACAGGTGTCTAGTTCACCAGTTTCGCGGTTTAAGACCATGGTCGAGCCTGGGTTGATGGTTGCACCGGTTGTGTCTGCCACAGCGCTACCTTCAGCGATTGCCAGCGTGCCAATGTCGCCCCAGTCAAGCGTGAGGGCGCAGCGGCCAGCCGTCCACAGACCACGGGTATCGCCAACACCAAGGTTGAGTTCGTCGGGCGGTCCAAAGTCGGTGGTGGCTTTGTAGATTTCTACAGCGCGCGCAAAGGCTGGGTTATCAATGAGCGGCTCAAAGGTGTCAAGGTCAAAAAACACACCCTGTGAGGTGCCTTCGTATTGCAACATAGGTGCCGCAATGGAAGTCGTAAACCAGTACGCTTGGTTGTTGCGGGCTTTACCGATGCAACTGCCGTAGTCTGCTTCGCCGTCGCCGTTCATGTCCATGCCGTCAGCAGCTTCGGCAATGGCAAGATAGTCATCCCAAGTTTGGGGTGGGTCCATGCCGATGTCGTCTAATACGTCGGTACGGTAGTAAACCATCAAAAAGTCGCCATCGAGTGGAATGGTATAGATGCTACCTTCGTAGGTTGAACTAAAGTCGCGGAAAAACGGCCCAATGTCTGCCCATTCAATAGCACCGTCGGCCTCAACTGAAGCCGTCAAGTCTTCCAAATAACCTGGGACAATATAATCCACCATCCACTGGGGTGCAAACACAGCGCCATCAAAGCTATTGGTACCGGTTGCAAAATCAGTTAGCACCTGTTGGTAAAGGTCAGAAAAAGGCACGGTAATCACATTGATGGTCGCACCCGTAAGTTCACCAAATTCAGGTGCGCGGCGCTGTAAGGGTTCAGCAATTTGCGGCCCCGTAAAGGTCACAATGTCAACGCTTACGCCCTCGTATTGAGCGACGGCTAGGCTCAACAAAGTAGCAGCGAGTAAGCTTACAACAATTTTTCTTACAACAGGTTTCATAGACATCCTCTCGTCTTGCAAAGTCTCAGATAGATATTGCAATGACTGCCGTATTAAGCCTCAGCAAGATGTTGACGCAACTGCACCAGCAAGCAAGCTTGTCATGTTAAGACGTTAAGAAGCTCGAGCCCACCTCATCACATGTTGTTAAATGTGACGACTAAAACCCACAGCAATTAATTGCAACGTATCTGTTGCTCAAATCGTAACGAGGGACGTGCCTAAAAGTCAAGTGAGCCACGCTCATTTTGTTCATGCGTAGGTGTTTAAGCTCAAACGATGAAGTTAGCTTTAGGTTTAGATCAGTGTCATCATTGACTTGGCTTGTGGATGATATCTACTCATCCGCCGCCAGCACCGCCAAAAACGCTTCTTGGGGAACTTCTACAACCCCCAACTGCTTCATGCGTTCTTTGCCTTTTTTCTGTTTCTCGAGCAACTTGCGTTTGCGGCTAATATCGCCGCCATAGCACTTGGCAGTCACATCTTTACGGAACGCCCGCACGGTGGCCCGCGCTAAAATTTTGCCGCCAATGGCTGCTTGAATGGGCACGGCAAACATCTGCCGGGGAATAACTTCTGCCATGCGGTCCACAATTTTTCTGCCGATAGTATAAGCTTTGTCGTGGTGGGCAATGACCGCCAGCGCGTCAACTTTTTCTTCGTTGACTAAAATGTCAATCTTGACCAGTTGGCCGGGGCGGTACTCCACAATTTCATAGTCCATGCTGGCGTAGCCACGGGTATAACTTTTGAGGCGGTCGTGAAAGTCGTAGAGAATTTCACCAAAGGGAACTTCATAGCGAAGCTCAACCCGTTTACCGTGATAGACCATGTCTTGCATTTCACCACGGCGTTCTTGCAACAGTCCCATCACGTTGCCCACGTAGTCTTCCGGCGTATATACGCTCATGCGCACAAACGGCTCGGCAATGCTCTCAATGCGGTCCGGGGACGGCAGTTCAGCGGGGTTTTGAATTCTGTGGGTGACGCCGTCGGTGGTGGTCACGTGGTAGACCACTGCAGGTGCGGTAGCGATGAGTCCAAGGTCAAATTCGCGTTCCAAACGCGCTTGGGCAATGTCTGCGTGCAAAAGTCCTAAAAAGCCACAGCGAAAGCCAAAGCCAAGGGCTTGCGAGGTTTCTGCCTCAAAGGTAAACGCAGCGTCATTTAAACCAAGCTTCTCTAAAGCCTCACGAAGTTTAGGGTAGTCATCTGACTCGGTTGGGTAAAGCCCTGTAAAGACAACCGGTTGCGCTGGCTTAAAGCCTTCAATGGCAGTTGAGGTGGGCCTGCTCGCCCCGGTGATGGTGTCACCAATTTGGGTGTCTTCAATGTTTTCAATGCTAGCGGTAACCCAACCTACTTCACCGGCGCTGAGGCTTTCGGTAACAGCAGGCTCAGGTGCAAAAAACCCAACCTTGTCAACTTCAAAGGTTTTGCCAGAGCTCATAATTTGGATGGTTTCACCGGATTTAATGCTGCCATCAAACACGCGCACAAAACAGATGACGCCTTGATAGGTGTCATAGACAGCATCAAAAATAAGACAGCTTAGGGGCGCACACGGGTCGCCCGGTGGGGGCGGGAGGTGCTTAACAATACCCTCGAGCACTGCCTCTACATTCTCGCCAGTTTTAGCGCTTACAAACACAGCATCATCACCCGGAATGCCCACGACCTCTTCTAGTTCCGCAATAGCACCTTCAGGATCAGCGTTGGGGAGGTCTATTTTGTTGACGATGGGAAAGACCTCGAGCCCATTATCCACAGCCAAATACGCATTTTGAATGGTTTGCGCTTCCACCCCTTGGGCGGCATCTACAATGAGTAGCACACCTTCACACGCACGTAACGCACGCGAGACTTCATAGTTAAAATCCACGTGTCCAGGTGTATCAATAAGGTTAAACATATAGCGCTTGCCGTCACTCGCTTGGTAGTACAGGCGCATGGGGCTCGCTTTAATGGTGATGCCTCGTTCACGCTCGAGCTCCAGCGTGTCTAGCATTTGGTCACGGCGGTTGCGGTCAGAGACGCTTTGAGTCAGTTCCAGCACACGGTCAGCCAAGGTAGACTTACCATGGTCAACGTGGGCGATGATTGAAAAATTACGAATGGTTGTGCTATCCACACCCACCATCTTACGCGCCCACAGGGTCTAGGTCTAAGGTAAACAATACGGTTACGGTTTGGCTTAACAACTGTATAGCCTCACGCGAGCGCGATATTCACGGTCTTTCGTATGTGTTGATGTTGCCCTTGACAACGATTTAAGTAGCAACCCTACGATGTGGTGATACATACGTTGGTGTGAGCACAAGCTGTATCTGCTGAAATCTCTTCGTCCCCCTTGCGCCCCTTCTCCCTTTCTTTGGGTACACCCTCCAACATCCGTCAGCCATGACAAATTTTTTATCACTAAATACCACCAAACGGTAAAGTATTAAATTTGTTCAGATTGGCTCACAACCACACCACTACCTTGACGCTTGGCTTGGTGCATGGCGACGTCAGCAGCAGTGAGTAAGCTCTCGAGGTCGTTGGCATGGTCTGGAAACACAGCAGCACCCACAGCTACCTGAAGTTCTAAGTCACTCCCTGCGTCTTCGTAACTTCCAGTGAGCAGAGTTTGCACCTGATTAGCTAAACTTTGCGCGGTTTCCAGATCGCAGTCAGCAAATAAACACGCAAAATCACTGCTACCTAACCTCGCTAGCACGTCTTGTTCGTTGTGACGCACATTGTTTTCAAGGCGTTCAGCGGCTTCGCGCAAGACAGCGTTGCTAACGCGCTGACCGCGCTCACTGTGGATGTCGTCTAAATCAACCATGTTAATGTAAAGAAGCCCCACACTACTGCTTTTAGAAAGCATCAACACGCCTTGTTGGGCGAGCATGCGCTCGTTGGCAAGCCCCGTTGTTGTGTCGGTAAAGGCCATTTGCTCGAGCATGGCCACTTTGCGGCGGCGTTCTTGAATAAGCCGTGCGTCCCATACGGTACCGGTAAATTTGCCTTGTTCATAGGTCGGGCGGCTCATGGCCTCGAGCCACAAATAGTGCCCTTCGCGGTGGCGGTGGCGGTATTCAATTGCGTAAGCAGGGTGTCCTCGAGTGGCGTGTTGAGCAGCTTCAAAGGTGTTACAAAGTTGCTCAATGTCGTCTTCGTGGGCAGCAAACCACAAAGGATTACCTAGTGCTTCTTCCAAACGCCACCCCAGCAATTTGGTTAGCGCCGGGGTGGCGTAGCGGATAATGCCATCTTCATCAACCACCATAATAATATCCTGCGAATTTTCAATGATTTTCACAAGATGTTGCCCATGCTCATAAAGTTTTTTGATTTCTTGATGTTTATTAAGTGCCATCTCTACGTTACTGTAGAGTTCAGCGTCGTCAAAAGGTTTAATCAAATAGCTAAGCGGTTGTGAAGCTTTAGCTTCGCTTAAACTGTGCTTATCTGTGTGAGCTGTCAAAAAAATAATAGGAATGCCAAAACGCTCATAGATATAAGCAGCTGCTTCAGTCCCACGCATTGTCCCGCGCAAATTAATGTCCATGATGACTAAATCTGGCAAGGTGTCTCTAGCGGTCGCAATAGCATCATGACCTGTTGACACAATGGGGGTAACTTCGTAACCAGCTTCAATAAGGCTCGTGTGAATGTGCTTAGCAACAAGTGCTTCATCTTCCACAACCATAATTTTAGGAGGTGTAACTGTATCAAGATTTTCGTTAACAATCATAATGAACTCCTACAATGTTTAATCATAAACCTTTAGATTTAATAGCTATCCTATCTAAGCGCTTAATCAATGCAATAAGTAGTGAGCTTAAGCTTTACTTAAAATAGTATACGTTAAGTAGGCGTTTGCTAAAAACAATCTGATCTTATAGCGTTTCCACGAGTAATTGCCACAGGCAATTGCACGTGCGACCTAGGGGAGCAGAAATCGACCCACTTAGTGTGGGGGAACCAATCTTGGAACTGCTATTAATAGTGTTTGATTATAACTTCTAAAAATAGATGCTCTGCGCAACAAGCTCAAAAAGTATCAGCACCGACGCCACAAACAAAGAAACTTACGAACAACTGGGAAAATCCTGACATTTTCCATCCTAGACGAGGCAAATGAGATTATCTTAGCCCGCTTCGTAAATTATTGAGTAATTATGAATCGTTTTACATTAGATATCTGTTAGTGCTTTTCCCAGTTAACTTGTAAAAGAATCAACTCAGCTAGAAAGTGTAATAACAACTACCGATGCAGGTAGAGACGAAGTAAAGCCTACAAAAGTTGATAAAATACTTAATTGGTATCAGTACTACACGATCAAGGTAAATACAAGATAAGTGCGCCGTTACGGTTAAGACTAAAAACCTCTAACACGTTTGCTCGAGGTTGTCTTTACAGTTGAATTAGCTTGGTGATGCAGTATCAATCATCAGGTAGTTGTTGAATCAAATAGCACGTGTGCAGTGTAGCCTATGTTCCAGCTAGAGCACTTAGTTATATATTGCTTTTTTGATGGTATTGAGGTTATACGTTCGCACCAGCGTTGAGAGGGGAACGTTTGTCAGTGCTAGGCATAGATAAGCTACGAGTAGGTTGTTAGTATTTGGCTGTTATCGCCAGATCATCAGTCATAGGTTGTCAGTAACAGGTCGTTAGTCATAGGTCGTTAGTCATAGGTCGTTAGTCATAGGCCGTCAGTCATAGGCCGTCAGCACCAAAAGTTGCTGAGGTGATGCGTTTTATCTAGCGTTTCCACGAGTAACTGCCACAGGCAGTTGTACATGCGACCTAGAGGAGTAGACATTGACCCACTCAGTGTGGGGGAACCAATTCTGGAACTGCTACGAATATGCCACTTTCATCAACTAAGCTTGTTGCATCTCAAACTTCTATAGCTGCTGAGTTACCCACAGCGCGGTTGTGGTTGGGAACAAGTGGCTACACAAACGACGACTGGCGCGGCTTGTTTTATCCGGCAAATATGTCTAGCAACAGCTATCTCGGCTACTACGCTCAGCACTTTCCACTTGTTGAACTCAACAGCAGTTTTTATGCCCTGCCAAGTCAACGCGTGTTTGCTAGCATGGTTGACAAAAGTGCAGGGCGGTTGCGAGTGCTTGTTAAGGTGCATCAGTCTGTTACCCACGACCGCACTGCAGACGCAAGTTATTACCAAGCACTCTACGAAGCAACGTCTCCTTTACGCGATGCTAACGTGTTAGCTGGCTACCTGTTGCAATTTCCCTACAGGTTTCAGCGTAATATAGACAACCGGCGCTATTTGGCAAGGTGTTTACAACAATTTGCGGGTCAACCCGTAGCACTTGCGTTCAGGCACGATAGTTGGGACGATTCCAGCGTGCTAGAGACATGCTACGAGCATAAATTGATGTGGGTGAGTTGCGATTACCCACAACTTGACAAACTGCTTAAACCCCATCTTTACGTGACAACACGCACCGCCTACGTGCGGTTACACGGGCGCAACGAAGCAACCTGGTGGCAAGCGCAAAGTGCGTCTGAGCGGCATAACTATCGCTACAACGAGCAAGAGTTGAGAGGCTGGCTCGAGCAACTCCAGCAGGCTACCCAAACACAGGCTGTAAACGACATCTACATGATTTTTGCTAATACAACTCGAGGACACGCACTGGCTAACATGGCAACCATCAAAGCGCTTGCTTGTGACTACGGAATGTCTATTGAGCAGCGTAACGGTCCTCAGCAAGAAGGTTTGTTTGAGAGTTAGTGTGTCAAGTCAAGGTTGTTGTCAAGCTAAAGTCGTTATCAAACTAAAGTCGTTATCAAGTCAAGCAACTTACACCTCGAACAACTGAACGATAAACCCGTGTCAACCGTGTTCAACGCGCTCGCAAGGCTTCACGAATATGAGGTAATTGTTTTTTGAGCATATAGCGGGCAACACTCAATGCGTTGGCATCGGTTAAGGTGAGGGCAATGCTAAGCTTACCGTTAATGCGGTGAATGAGTACGCTTTGCTCACTGTACTCGAGCAGCAAACTTTGCAAAGGTGACTTTGAAAAGCCGTTGCCTAAAGCAACTGCAGCAGACAGCAACACTTTGAGAACCTTTGCAGCGTCTGGCAAGCGGTCACCGGCAGCAAGTAAATATTTACCCTGAGCGTTAAACAAAATGGCCGCACCAATTTCGGGTTTGCTAACCAGTTCATTAAGTTGCGCTTGCAAACGCTCTTTCTGCGAACCCCTCTGTGAACCCTGTTGTGAACCCTGCTGCGCACCCGGTTGTGAACCCGGTTGTGAACTCTGTGGTGAACTCTGTTGTGAACCCTGTGGCGGCCTTTGTTGTGCGGTTCTGCCCTGACTACCTAAATTAGCTTGAGAACGTGCTTGCGCTGTAGCAGGAGGTGTTGGCGCTTGAGCGGCAGCTTGACGGTTGGCAATAGCCTCTTGAATAGGCGGTAAGATTTCGTCTGGGGTAAACGGTTTTTTGACAATATTAACCGCACCTGCTTGTTTGGCTTTGCTACGGCTGTTGTCATCAACAATGCCAGAGATAAGCAAGATAGGCATGGTCTTAAACGCAGCTTGTTCTTTGAGCGTTTTGCAAAGCGTAAAGCCGTCCATACCGGGCATGACCACATCGCTAATAATAAGGTCAACGTTTTTGTCTTGCTCTAATAAACTTTGCGCAGACTCGGCACTATCAGCAGCGACAATGTCCATATCGCGTGAGGTCAAAATTTTCTCGAGGGCTTTACGGACGCTAATACTATCGTCTACGACTAGAACTCTCGCCATAATGTGCCTTTCGTTGGGCGCTTGGATAAGGCTGTAAATTGCTTGCAGCCAAGTTGGACGTACCTACTAGCATACCTAATGTGATGTGTCATCATACCTAGTGTTTGCAGGGCGCATTTCTTCAGGTGTTGAATAACTATATGTATGTGCCATCTTAACCCTCATTTTAAGCGCTGTAACACGGTGTTTCCTTGCAAAATGGCACATGTCTTATAAGACACTGTGCTTACGAGGTATGAGTACCAATGCCATTTCAAATAATTCTGTTTCTATATGCACCTAGTAACTAGTTCTACCCAAGTACCGTCTTGCTAATGCTCGGAGGTATGGAGGTATGTTGCAGCTACAGGAGAGCTATCTGGGTTAACCCCTTAAGAAATTAACCTAAAAGGGCATACTACCTGCACGTTTAACATACTTGTTTACATCACGTTAGTACATCCGAGGTAGATGTAGTTGCACGTTGAGCAATATGTAGAAACCAACGGGGATTAATAGACGAAGATGCACTGACGTAAACTTATGAAAAATTGCCTTTTCGGCGGTAATCTAGTTCCACGGTAACTTGGAAAAGAAGCTTTTCAACTGAAATATCAATACTGCGTTTATCTTTAGGTGCATGTTCTAAAGGCGTATCTTCAAAGCGGTAGGTGATGTCACCTTTGACATCAACTTGGTAGAAGATTTCGACGAGCGCATCTTCACCTATTTGTTCGCCAACACGAGCGTGTAAAAGTTGACCTTTATAAAAAAAGATGACAGCCGGTTGATTGATAGCACAATGTAATTCACCTGTAACGTTTTTGCCTGTTAGCGACAAAATTAAGTCGACCAAGCTAAAAAATGAATCAAGCGTGCCTTCAATGGTTTCGCCACTGGGTTTAGCAGCTGTTACAGGCGGCGTACTAACCCGCCCAATGCGCCCAAGTTCGCGCAGTTTGGCAAGGGTTTGCTCGAGCACCATCTCACTACTACTCTGTTCTGCTAAAGCCAGAGCGCTGCTCGAGCCGTCAAGTTGATCTGGCCCTAGGGCGTTATCCAGTAACACAACTAAAACACGCCGCAAGTTGGTGTCACTTACAACGATCTCGTAAAAGTCCTGACCGCTCATGTCGCTAGCTTCTTTGGCAATAACCACGACGTCAATAGGGTTGCGCTCGAGCATGGTAAGTGCGTACAACCCGCTATCAGCTAGATGGCTACTAAACCCCTCAGCTCGAAAAACTGCGTCCAGTGAACTTCGGGCTGGCGTATCCTCCATGACCACCAAAACGTATAGGTCATTTGCCACATCGCTTGCTGCACTACCCGCCATACTGTTCGCCGTATTATTTGCCATGTCACGTGCCACGTTGGCTCCTGTCAGCAGCGCTTATAGTAACGACAGCTCTAAATCGGCTGTGTGTAGGTTGATTGTCGTCTAGCATGGTGATCCCCGCTCATTGTCCCCCATAGTTATGTCTATAGATATCTCTGTAGGTGCCTCTGTAGGTGTATTCAAAATAAGTATGTTCAAAACTGTGTTGGGTTTCAAAATTTAGTTAAATAGTGCTGATAACTTTGCTTAATCCATCCTTACTTTAACCTGTCAAAGCTTTCATGGTCTGCACCAACTGCGCTTCGTCAACGGGTTTGCTGAGGTAGTCGTTGGCACCTAGGTCAAACGCCAGTTGTGAGTGTTTGGCACCCGCTCGTGTGGTCATCATAACAATTGGAATGTTGCTAGCACCTTCAGTACGGCGCACTTGCTCAATAACTTCGTAGCCGTTAGCACGCGGCATCTCGAGGTCGGTGACAATAGCATCAAAAAATTCTCCGCGCTGAATGCGCTCAATAGCTTCTTGGCCGTCTACAGCCGTACTCACTTCAAACCCACCACGTTCTAACATGCGCCCGCAGACCCGCCGCACACTCACCGAGTCGTCTACTAACAAGACGTGTTTGCTAACAACCTCTTCGAGCGGTAGGGTGCTACCAGCTGTTACCGGGTTGTACTTGCTGAGCTTGTCAAAACTGCTTGGGTCCAAGATAAGTAGCAGTTCACCGCTAGAAGAAACCGTCACCCCAGACAAGTAAAAAATCTCTTGCAATTGCTCGCTAAGCCCGCGTACCACCACTTCTTCAATGCCCATGTAGTCGTCGACAAGTGCTGCAAAGCGCTCCCCACCTACGTCTAAAATGACGGCGTTGAGCATGCCCTCAGCACGCGCTTGGCTAAGTCCAAACAAGCGTTTGAGGTTGTAAACCCGCACGGGTTGATTGTCAAATACAAAGTACTCGCGCACACTTCCTTCGTTGTGTTGGGTGAGCGCGAGTGAAATAGTATCTGACGCATTCATCTGAAAAATTTGGCCAGCGGCAATACGCTGCAAGTTGCGCACGTTGTCAACCGGCAGTGCAAAGCGGCTAGACCCTATTTGCACAACAAGCGCTTCAGAGGTAATCAAGGTGAGCGGCAAGCGGATGGTAAAACGGCTGCCCTGTCCGGGCGTGCTGCTGACCAAAATGTCACCGTTTAAGCGGCGGATGCTCTCAGCGACGGCGTCCATACCAACGCCGCGACCTGCTTCGGTAGACACCTTTTGAGCCGTACTTAAACCTGGTGCAAAAATAAGTTGAATAGCTTGCTCATCACTTAGCGCGTAAATGGCATCTGCTTGGCCAAGACCTTGTTCAACAGCTTTGCGTTTGACGGCGTCTACATTGATGCCGCGGCCGTCATCTTGAACTTCAATAAACACGTCGTTACCACGGTAAAACGCGCGCACCACCACGACGCCTTCAGCATCTTTGCCGCTGCTCACGCGTTCGGTCATGGGTTCAATCCCGTGATAAAACGAGTTGCGCACCAAGTGCAGCAGGGGATCAATGATGCTCTCAACGATGACGTTATCCACCTCAACGGTTTCACCACTAAAGTCTAGGCGATAAGATTTGTCGAGTGGGGCTTGGTTAACAAGCCGGGTCAAGCGGCTAAACACGCGCCCAATGGGCACCATACGTGAGCGGCTAATCTGTTGGCGCAGATCGCGGGTGATGCTTTGAATAGTATCAACTTCACCGCGCAAGCCACGGTCAATGACATTAAACTGGTTTTGAATTTCGGTAATGTCTAGCGTCATTTCACTGATAGTTCGTGCCAAGATGTTGAGGTC
>CAZMCW010000002.1:26391-27270 GCA_964564405.1 uncultured bacterium | reverse complement strand
AAAAAGCCCACTTACTGAGGTCTTAAAACTGTCGTCAGCGTAGCGTGTAGGACTAGCTTGACCTTCATCACCTTGGCCTTCATCACCTTGGCCCACACTAGCTTGACCCACACTAGCTTGACCCACACTAGCTTGACCCGCACTAGCTTGACCCGCACTAGCTTGGCTGATTAGTACGCTACCCGGTCTAGCTGGCATGACAGCTACTGCAGATGATTGACCTACTTGTCCTACACCGAGTTCGTCTTCGGCACTAAAACGCGGGTTAATGTAACGCTCTTCGAAGTCGCCTGAAATTCTGAGCATGCGTTCGTGACTGCCGGCTAAGAGTTTAATAGTGGTGTCGAGTTGTCCTAAGCGGCGCAGTAACCTCGAGCGGGCCATGACCATGTCGCCAGCTAAATTCATAAGTGCGTCTAGCTTGTCCAAACTCACCCGAATGGTGGCTGTAGTAGCGGGTTTGGAGGGTAGCTCAGAACTGTCTGGACTCGTTTGCGGTAGGTCAGCAGGTTCGCTGGGCACAGGTGCTTCGCTACCGAGCAAGTTCGCCAGTTGTTGTTCGGTATCAAACAGCAGTACCTCAAGCCCGGCCCCTTCACCTTCGGCACTGCGCAACATCTGCTCGAGAACCTGCAAACCGCTCATTAAGGTATCGTGAACCTCACTATTAAACGGCATGTCATCTTCGCGTACAGCGCTCATGAGCTCTTCAAGTTTGTGGGCAAACTTGCCTAGGTCGTCAAAGCCCACCATGTATGCTGAACCTTTCAACGTGTGAGCTACCCGAAAAAGTTGGGTGATGGTGTCATTGGCAACGTCATTACCCGCGCGCACGTCACCTTCGGCGACCAGGAGCGCACCCTCGGCTTCGGCGGCCCG
>CAZMCW010000002.1:6754-26368 GCA_964564405.1 uncultured bacterium | reverse complement strand
TGCGCATAGCGTCGATGTGCTCGCGTGCTTCAGGCGCAAAATACTCCCAAACATCTTGGTTTTCTTGAAAAAAGATACGCAAGTTGCTGCTGAGTTGGGCGTTACTGACTTGTGTGCCGTCACTGTTTTGGGTTTGTTTGAGGTCGTGTCCAAGCGCGGCTGCAAAGGCAACTTGAGCTGGCCCTAGTAAGCTGTCAACGCTGGTACTTTCACCCTCAGCTGCAAGCAACATAGCTTCTAGGACGTTGATGCCTTGGTCTAACAGGGCAACTGTAACGTCATCAAAAGGGCGTTTACCTTGACGCAGCAAATCCATAAGGGCTTCAAGTTCTTTAGCAAAGTCGCCCATGAGCCGCAAGTCCACCATGTAAGAAGACCCTTTAATAGTGTGCGCGGCCCGAAACAAACTGGTGACACTGGTTGAATCTGGACGGCGTTCATCAGGTTCGCTTTTGGCAAGCGCCAAACTGTCGCGCATGGTGGCAAGATTTTCAACAACCTCGAGCGGAAAGTATTCCCAAACGTCTTCGTTAGCTTGCCGGAACGTAGTAAGCGCGCGACTGACTGCGTGCTGGTTGACGTCTTTGGGTGTGTCCTCAGGAGTACCCTCACTGCTTGGACTTGCTTTACCTAACCGCGCCGCAAGCAAAGTTTGTAATTCGGGCAGGTCTTGCTCGAGCCGGTTGGGTAGTCCCTCAGCAGCAGCTAACATGGCTTCTAAGGTGTTCGTACCGCGCCGCAACAAGCCGACAATAGCGTCATCTAGGGGCATGTTACCTTCGCGCACCAAATCCATGAGGTCTTCAAGTTCGTGGGCAAAGTCACCCATCATGCCAAAGTCCACCATGTAAGCTGACCCTTTAAGCGTGTGCGCGGCCCGAAACAGGGCGGTTACACTAGTTGAACTGCCTTGCCGTTCTTGCGGGTCACTGAGGTTATCGAGGGCTTCGCGCATAGCTGCAATGTGCTCGCCAGCTTCAAGTGGGAAGTACTCCCAAACATCTAAATTAGCATCTTTAAAGGCAACTGCCCGAGTGCTGAGGCTGTCAGCGCGCTTGCGTGCAGGTGTTTCATCTTCGTGAATGGGTCGCAAAAACGCTTCAGGATACTGCTTAAGCAAGCTGCTAAGGAGTTCTGTGCCTCCCATGTGGGCTAGCTCGAGCCCCAAGTTAGGTTCGCGGCCGTCGCGCGCTAGATGTTCAAGAGCGCTGTGCAGACACACTCCAACTTGTTCCAAAAACTGGGCAACATCACTTTGAGCGTCTACTGGCATGGTGTTGGTGAGGATGCGTTCAACCATTTCGGCCAGTTGCGAAATCTGTTTGTAGCCGTACAGTGCTGCCGTACCTTTAATGCGGTGACTCACCACGCGCAAGTCTTTAAGATTACCTTCTTGAAAACAGTCTGCTAAGTTGCGAGTGGCTTGGTCGTAGCTTGCGAGGGCTTCCCAAGCGTCGATCAAAAAGTTCTCGAGCAACTCATCGTTAGCCTCGTTGTTAGCGTTGTTGTTAACCTTGTCGTTTGTGCCATTTATGCCAACGTTGTCGGCACTTGTGCTACTGATACCAGATGTGGTCATGCTGACCTCGTTACATGTGATAACGGTCTAGCTAGGTTAACCAAGTAAGTCGCTCGAGCCTTACACACTGGGCAATATTGCTTTAAAAGCCTAACGCAGGTTGCGGCTAACACTGCTAAGTTTGCACAAGTGGCGTTGCTAAGTAGGGTTGACAAACTTAAAAAAGACATTGCAGTGAATAAGGCTCCTTTCGAGGGGTGGCTCGAGCTAGATAATCGCGTTTTTATAATTTAAATAGCAGTTCCAGGATTAGTTCCCTCACACTGAGTGGGTCGATTTCTATTGCCCTGGATCGTACGCGCAACTGCCTGTGGTAGTTACTCGTGGAAACGCTAAAATATATTCTAAAAATTTATGCATTCATACTGCTACAGGATAATACTCGGCAGGGCGCTAGCTAACATTTTTGCTAAAAATTGCCATCAGATATTATTGTCGGCGACTACTCAAAGATAGGTCATTACTTAAAAGATAGGCAACTATTTAAAGATGCATGCGTTTCAGAACTGAAGTCTTTACTTCACTTGTAGCTAATTACAGTTGATTTTAAGTGTGACACAAGAGTGTTGTTACTTGGCGAGGTCAGATCAACCTCGCCAACATACTATGCCAACATACTATTGTCCTAAGCCAATCTAAAGCGAGATAAACTCTCAGTAAGTTGTTGTGACAAACGCAGCAGCTCTTCAGAAGCTTCGCGCCCTTGGCGTACTTTGTCTTGTGAACTGTCAGAGATAGCCTTAATAGACTGCACAGCGGTATCTACCGATTCAACCCGGTCTACCTGCTCTTGAGTAGCTTGCGAAATAACTTGAGCAAGTTGTGAAGACTGTTTGGCAATCTCCGAAATTTCCCGCAAACGTTCCCCAGCTTCATTGGCAACGCGGTAGCCGGTTTCCACTTGATTGGTACCAGCTTCCACCATAATGACCACTTCTTGCACTTCGGACTGCACGTTTTTAATAAGCCCGGCAATCCGCTGGGTGGCCATCGCTGAATCCTCAGCGAGTTTACGGACTTCGTCTGCCACAATGGCAAACCGTCCGCCTGCTTCACCTGCGCCAGCTGCCTCAATGGCTGCGTTGAGCGCTAACAAGTTGGTTTGAGATGAAATGTGTGAAATCGTCTCAACAATTTCAGAAATTTCTAGTGAGCGGTCGCCTAAGCTTTTAACGCGTTTGGCAATCGACTGCACTTCGCGGCGAATCCCCTGCATACCCGTTAGGGTGTTGTTTACCGCGTCTTGTCCTTGTTGCGATGCTTGCAGCGCTTGACGGGCAGCTTGAGCAGATGCTTCGGCGTTATCTGCCATGCGGCGAATGGAGCCGGTGACTTCATTAACTGAGCGCGACACACTACTTGCTTCAGTGGTTTGTTGTTCGGTACTTTCAGCAATGTCTTCGGTGATTTGAATCATGCCACTGGCACCTTGGTTCACTGACCCAGCGGCGCGTTGCACGTCCATAAGCAAGTAACTAATTTCTTCAATAACCAAATTGATGGCGTCTACCACGTTACCCAGCACGTCTTCGGTGACGCGTCCGCGCTTGGTTAAATCGCCGTCGGCAATGTCCATAGCGACATTGAGAAACTCGGTAACGTTGGTTTGTAGCGCTTCGCGTTCTTGCCGCTCAGCATCACGTTCGTCTTGGGTTTGCACCAATCCTCTAAGTTGCAAGATAGTGTCGTTAAAACTGCGTCCCAAAAAGCCAAGTTCATCTTTAGTACTAATGCTAGCAAGTTGCGACAGGTCGCCGCGACCTACGCGGTCAGACAATTCAACTAATTTATCAACAGGTTCAACCAAGCGCTGGGCAAAGAAAATACCTGCAATAATCGCCACGATACCGGCAATGATACAAAAAGTAGCCAGTTGAAAACCAGCTCGGTTGGCTGCGGCCGTAATGGCTTCTTGATCCATGCCTACCCGAATGGTACCTAGACTACCCGCTAGCACAGGCGCGGCAATGTCGTAAAACGCACCACTTTTAATCTCGTTGCTAAAGCGCAGTTCGCGCACCAAACTGCCATCTAGGGCTTCATCTGTAGAAGCCAACTGTTCCATGGTAGGGCTAGCATCAATAATTTCTTGCGGCACAAACGGTGAAAAAGTGTGTGCATATATAGCACCACTAGCGTCTTGAGCAAGAATATAGCCAACCCCGTCAACGTCTACAAATTGATCAATCACCGCTTGAACAATGGCGCTGTCGTGGGCCACAATCACATCTACAGCACTTGTAGCTAAGGTGCTAGCAATCGTTTCGCCTTTAGAAATAACTTCTCGGCTAAGGTTGTTTGCAATGCTAGCTGAGGTGACAAAAAAGCTAATGGCCACAAAGCTAACCGTGAGTACCGCAATAAATAAAAGCAATTTGCTGCGAATCCCAAAAGGCACAATCGTGCGGGTAACACCCGTACGCGGATTAACAATGGTGCGAAACGAGCCTTTGTGGATGCTTTCACGCGGTACTGAAATATCTGTTTGAGTTGTTTTGACACCCGGTTGTGTGCTCGTGATAGACGTATAGGTAGCTGCACTAGCTTGGCTGGGAGTAGCTGGTACAGGCGTTTGTAAGTGACTTACATCCACCAAATCGAACCCATCTGACGTGGGTGGTGTTTGAGCTGCCACGCTGCCAGAATCATCAACCAGTAAACTTTCACTTAACAACGTTTCAGTGTCTAGAACATCATCTTGAACATCTGGGAAATCTGCCACGCTACCTCCTCTAAACACTGAGCGCGCTGACGATATCAGTTAGCGCTTCCCAGCTATTGCCTGCAATGCTAGTATAATAGATTTGTTCAAGCCCCTGACGGTCGCCATCTGCAAAGCTGACCGGCGCGTTAATACCCAGGTCAAGTTCAGCTAGGCTAGCAAGGCTTTGATCAAAACGGGCCCGGCTTAGGTCTGGCCCGGCTAACCGCAAACCAGCGACCAGCACGCGGGTATTAATGCTACCCTCGAGCCCACTGCTAGCTAACCGCGGGGTGTAGTCAGGGCGGCTTCCAACGGGGGACTCGGGGTTCCACTTAGTCATAAGTTGATGGTACAAGTTAACGCCCGCTAGGTTACGGTTACGAAAATAAGGTAGTACCTGACTGCTCACAACACGTTGTGTGTAGGCACCTGCTTCAGCGCCGCGCGTATCTTCAAGTTCAATAAGGTCTTGAGGGGTGGTGTCGCTTAAAGACGTACCGGTAATGGGCACATTCCAACCACTGTCTCTGGCTGCCGCCACAAAGTACTGAAAAGTTTGTGAGTCGGTACTGCAAATAATGGCGTCACATTCGTTGCGCCGCAAATGACCGGCTGCGGCTAGTGTTTCGTTGCGGAGGGCGTTTATGGCCAGTTCTCGAGACGAAGCCCGTTCGTCTGCCCGCCCCACCCGACCTGTAGCGCTTTGAATTTGGTCGGTGAGCGCAGCGTTGTGAGTTGCTTCCGAGGTAATAGTTGCACCTAGTGCAGCTAGCGCTCTAACTGCGCCAGCTTGCCCAACGCGGCCGCCTGCATCAGCTGTGTAAAACAAGCCAATATTTCTGCGGCCAGCGTTCCAAAAAGCCGTTGCCAGTTGAGCTGTTTCTTGAAGGGTTGACGCGCGTATGTTGTAAACCTGTTCAACATAGGGCAAACGGCGTTGAATGAGCGCGCCACTCATGTTGCCAACCATGCGCAAGTTGGCGTCTCGGTAAGTGTGAACAACAGGTAGTACTCTGGCGATGGTTTCATCGCCTACGTAGTTAGCAAGGCAAAAAGCTTGTTCAATTTCAAGGAGCCGAAACGTGTTACTAATGGTTGCGTTGGGTATACCGCCATCGTCTAGGGCAATAAGTTGCAAGCGTTTGTCGTGAATGCCACCTTGCTCGTTGACTTCCTCGAGCACAGCTTCACTGCCTCGGTAATACTCAATACTAGCACCTGCCCGAGGGCTGCTAAAGTCACCACTCATGCCGATGACTAGCGTATCGCCCGCCACACCAGTGCCAATATCGCCCGCCAAATTTACCTGCGCACTCGCGCGCTTGCCAAACAGTAAAGGCGAAAGGCTGGCACTTGCTGCAGCACGTGCTGCCAACTTAAAAAAGCGGCGTCTGGTAAGGTTGTTCACCTTCTTCCTCCTGTACGTTTTGGACTCGTTGCAAGATAGCCGGTAGTGGTTAACCAAGTATCTACAAAATACACGTAAGCAACTGTAGGCAAGCTTGGGGTAAGCACTAAACCACCTCGAGCCGTTGACCTAAAGCGCTGACTAATTCAGGTACATTAATAAGTAAAGCTGTTTGCTGGTCATCAAAAGGCACGTCGCCAATGACAAACCGCTTGAGCACACTGGGAACTTTAGCAGGTGCAATATCTTTAGGTAGTCCTACAAAGCCCAGCACGCGCTCGGTAGCAAGTGCAAATTCATAGTGCTGATGATGAATAATGACAGCTTTACTCAGTGCGGACACGGCCACGCCATCTGCTGCAGGTGCGCCGCCACCTGTACGGGTAAAAAGTTCGTAAACATCTAACAGTGGAACAATGCGGCCCTGAATGTACATGAGTCCTAAAAAATCTGCTCGAGTACGCGGCAAGGGGGTGTAACTTTCAATTTCAACAACTTGCTTAGTATAGCCAACTTCAACGGCCGCTCGAAAGTCGCTCGAGCTAAAAAAGCACGCCCTTGCTGATAAGTTGGGACTCGCCAATGTCATAGTTTAAAGCTTTCCAGTCTCAAACTTCTTAGTCTCAAACTTCTTAGTCTCAAGTTTTTCGGTTTCAGGTTAAAGGAGCTTACCAACAGCCTCGAGCACTCGGTCAGGGGTGTAAGGCTTCACAATATAATCTGAGGCACCTTGGCGTTTGCCCCACAAAATGTCACTTTCTTCGCCCTTGGAGCTCACGACAATAACAGGCAAGTCTTTATTGCTAGGATCGCGGCGGACTTTACGCAAAATTTCGTAGCCATTGCGTTGCGGCATAACAATATCTAGCATTAACAAATCTGGTCTTTCGCTAGTGATCATTTCCTCGGCACCTTCACCGTTTAAGCAGGTAATCACCTGATGATTTGCTTGCTTGAGGATGCTTTCCATCATTTTGAGGTCAGCAGGTGCGTCGTCAACAAGCATAATTTTGGACATAATAAAATCCTCTTTTCAAACAGTTGTGGTAGCTACGATGTCATGCCAACACAGGAACTTTGCCAAAAACAGGAACCTTCACAACGGTGGCTTTAAAAAGCGATGTTCAAAGATGGCAACTCACAAAGTTATAGCGACATTTAGAGACGGTAATATTTTAAGGTTGTTTAAATAACTCCACAAGGTATTAGTTACTAAGATGTTCATTACTATAGCCGTCACAAGTATGTCTAACACGTAAAACCGTGTGTAAAAATGGTATCAAACCTACACTTTCAGAGCATATCCAAAATGCAACTAACCAACCCCAAATGTAGCTAACTAACGCCCTAAACCAATGCTTTAAAGCTAGGTAATTGAAACAGTGTCAAGATTATTGACATTACAAGCGTGGTTCACATTTCACACAGTAGCCACATGCTTACCTTTGTCCTCATTTGTCCTTAAGCGTTTAAAGTGCTTACAAACACTAGTATGGCAGCCTAGAAACTGCGGCGAGCATGGTAAATCTCACTATACACCATCACGCTTGTAAGACGTTTTTAATTATCTCATGAAATGGTGCTCGCGTACATGCAGTTAGGCTTGATGCAACGTCGAGCTTGATACAACGTCGAGCTTGATACAACGTCGAGCTTGATACAACTAGGTTTGATACAACTAGGTTTGATACACGCTGCGCATGTTAAAATATCATCGGTAAAACTTTGCCTAGACCATCTAAATGGTTTTTTGCATGTTGATAGGTTGCCAACGTATAGCTACAAACCTAGTCACTGTAAGTCTCTATCTAATCATCAGCACTTCCACAACTACTAGCTACTAGCAGTTCCAGAATTAGTTCCCCCGCACTGAGTGGGTCGATTTCTACTCCCCTGGGTCGCACGCGCAACTGCCTGTGCCAGTTACTCGTGGAAACGCCATACATAACTCCATTGATGTAATAAGACGAACGTTAGTAGAACAGTCATCCTCCTAACAGCATGTGACATTGGTCATTGAGTACGTCTGTGGTCATTGGGTACGTCTGTGACAATTTAATTTGCAACCTCAATGATGATTCTCAGGGGATATTTGAAGCTGTCAAAAACTTGTGTTCGTAACAACAGGCAAGCTGCGGTGTAAGATGGTTTTTATGACGCGCGTGCTTATCACTGGCGCAACGAGTGGCTTGGGCTTGGAGCTTGCCAAAGGGTTTCAAGCGCAAGGTGCAAACTTGTTTTTGGTTGGGCGTAGACCTTTAGCAGAACTGCCACCAAAACTGTTTGACGAACACACGTATTGTCAGGTTGACCTTGCTGAAGCCGAAGCTATGAATAAAGTCATGGCGTTTTTAGAAGCTCGAGGCGTCACCACGTTAGACGTTGTGATTCATAGCGCAGGTTTAGGCTACTATGGCGACCTCAAACAGCAGTCTGCTGCAAGTATTAAAGAGCTTTTGAGCGTTAACCTTCATGCGCCTTTGGCGTTGTCTCAAGCTTTGCTAGGTCACTTAAAAGCAAGCCACGGACGGTTGGTGTTTATCAGTTCCATTGCTGCTAATTTACCCACGCCGGACTACGCTGTGTACAGTGCTAGTAAAGCCGCACTCGACGGACTCGCACGCAACATTGCCAGTGAATGCCACGACTGCATTCGTGTGCAAGTGATTCACCCAGGCGCAACCCGCACAGACATGCACCGCAAAAGTGGCGTACCTGAAGGTCACTTTAATATGGGCCGCTTTGCTCCTCCAGCTGAGGTTGCTGGGGAAATTATCCAAGCTATTTCAGAAGACCGTTTTGATGTCACCATTGGCCGTACCAACCGCATCATCCGCTTTTTTGGACGCTATTTTGGGAACGTGATAGAAACAGTTATGCGCCGGCGAAGACGCGCTCGAGCTCGTAAGCAACCACCTGCTGAACCAATTAGCCCTGCTTCTGTTGGTGACGACGTATCTGAACTAACGTCCGAAGCACTCGCGGTAGATTCTGCACCCGTACCCGGATCACCACCACTAGCGCCTAAATCAACACAAGCTGAAGGTGTACCACAAGCTGATGTTACCAGCCAAGCTGGAGACATAAGCAGCACTTCACAGCCTAAACATCAAAAACCTGAGCACCAAAAATCTGAGCATCAAAAACCTGAGCACCAAGAGAGACTTGTACTGAAAACACCTGAGCAAGAAACACCCGTACAACCAACAGCTGAGCAAGAAATACCCGCACAACCAACATCTACCAAAGAGGCATCTTCATGAAATGTGTTGTTACCGGCGGCGCAAGTGGTATAGGTGCGGCGTTGCTGTACAGTTTTGCAACGCGCGGCTATGACCCCGTGGGGATTGATATTGATCTTCATGCAGCCGAAGTTATGAGCCAAGTGCTCTCTGGCATTGCCGACGACGTTTCGTTTATTATTGCTGACTTAGCAACAGACCTTGGCATTCAAAAAGCGGTTGACCTGCTAGATTTTGACATTGACGTGCTCATTCACAACGCAGGCATTAACGCTGTAGGACGGTTTGAGCACCTACCCATTGACAAACAGCAAGCGGTCATCAACCTCAATCTGTTAACGCCGATGCTTCTCACCAAAGCGCTCGTTGAACAAGACCGCTTTAAACCCAATAGCACTATTGTGTTTATGTCGTCTTTGTCGCACTTTACAAGCTACCCGGGTGCGGCAGCCTATGCGGCAAGTAAAGATGGATTAGTAGCCTATGCGCGCAACTTGTCAGTGGCACTTGCAGACAAACCTGTACATGTGCTCACAGTTTATCCAGGACCTACGCGCACAGAACACGCTCGCCGCTACAGCCCCAACAACAAGCGGGAACGTCGCCGCATGCGGCCAGAAAAGCTTGCCAATGCTATTTTTGCAGCTGTACAAACCCGCCAACATCACTTAGTGCCGGGATTTAACAACCGCTTGGCTGCTTTTCTAAGCAAGCGCAGTCCTAGGCTAGCTGAACGGGTCATGCGCAAAACCTTGCTCGAGCCTTTAGGTGACCGCCAACTCTATTGATTAGCACAGCTAACATTCAAAAACTGACTAGGAAGCTTAAGTTAGGTGACTATTAATAGCGTTTCCACGAGTAACTGCCACGGGCAGTTGCGCGTGCGACCTAGGGGAGTAGAAATCGACCCACTTAGTATAGGGAAACTAATCCTGGAACTGCTATTATTGTGGAGACACTTAGGAGACACTTAGGAGACACTTAGGTGTGCATGAGTATGCATTGGCTCAATATCACCATCAACTCAATGCTGTTATAGCGTTAGCCGTTAGTATTGAGCTAGCTCAATACTAACCGAGCAGCGCGAGTACCAATAAACCCACTCAGTGAGCAACTCAGTACTTATGCATGTAGCTATAAAACATCAAACGCTAAGTTTGAACCCTGCAAACATCTTTCAAGCTGTCAAGCAAAACCCCAAACTGACCTGACGCTCGAGACATGAGCGTAGCTTCATGCTGTCATCATCGTGCTAGTGCATTACGCCTTATCAAAATAGAAGTCGGTAAACTACTTCACAAGACACCGTATGTTGGATATATGCAGCGCTAGATTGCAAGGTGTGCTGTGACGTTCCAAGTTCATAACATTAGGGCAGAACATTAAGCCACAATAGTAAGTCATGACATAGGGTTTAAAAGTAGCGTTTGGACGTAGGGTTCAAATCACACCATAGGGTTTGATATTGGCTGGTTGATGTTGGCTAGTTGATGTTGGCTAGTTGATGTTGGCTGGTTGATGTTGGCTATTGGTATGACGGTACCAACTGCGGTATCACTTGAGAACAAAACTCTTTTAATGAGAGAACATAGCGTCATCAACTAATACAGGCATGAACGTGGTAATCAGGTGCAGTAGTTAATGCAATAAGGGAGCATATATATGAAACCGTGGTTTGTTACCGATACTGGGATGACCAACCGCCTTCACAATAGTGACTGGGATGTATTTCACAAGATTTGTCCAAGTCGCCAGTTCAGTAAAGGAGACGTAATTTTTCATGCTGGTGACCCGGCAAGTCACTTGCACATTGTTGCTGACGGTCAAATTAAATTGGTGACAGTAACACCCACGGGTAACGAACGTATTTTGGCGGTGTGTGGTCACGAAGACTTAATTGGCGAAGCATTTTTGTCAGCAGAAACCTATTACCGGGCAGATGCCGTGGCCCTTACCGACGCGCGTACCTGCCCCATAAGCCGCGAGCAGTTTTTAGCCGTTGTGCGCGAAGCACCTAACTTTGCACTTGGCTTTGCAGAGGTTTTAGCAGAGCAGCTTTTTGGTTGCTACGAGCAACTGGGTGATTCGTATGCGCCTGTGAAGTACCGCGTGGCTAAGGTGTTGCTCGAGCAAGTGCGGCGTTTTGGCGTAGGACAACACGCTGACCAGCAAGGTACCGATTGGTATCACCTGGAGACAGCCCTCAAACACGAAGAAATTGCCTCTATGGTAACGGCAACTAGGGTGAGTGTGTCGATGGCTATGGCCGAACTTAAGCGAGATGGCATTTTAGAAGGCACGCGCGGCCACTACCGATTGGACGTAGACGCCCTGCAAGAATTGGAGAGGACACTCGATATAACTTAGACGCAGCTTAGAATTTAGATGTAGTTTAAATGCGACCTGAGCATAAGCGTAGCGTCGCCAAACCTACCGAATTGTTGTGGTTTAACTAAGCTACTGTGTATTGATTGGGGGTGCTGGAGGATGATGTTTATGCGTCTCAATGTTTTACAGATGGATTCACAGGTTGACAAGTTAGTTGCTAACCTAGCTCGAGGACAACGTGTTTTTGTGCTTTTATTGCTAGGTTTAAGCAGCCTAACGGCAGTTAACGCTCAACGGGTGGTGTTTGATGAACCCAATAGCGTTGCCAGTTTGCTCGCAGACGCCCGCGAGATCGCCGCGCAAGCCCGCCAGCGTTACGCAGGTACGGAGTACAACTATGACCAACCCCTCTGGCAAGACGCGCTCGAGCGTGCTGACCAAGCTAGGCAGTTAGACCCCGGTAACCTCGAGGTGCTTGCGTTTTTGGCAGATACCTACAACACCATCAGTTGGGACGCGCGCACCCGCGAGTATTGGCTCCGGTATTTAAGCGCGGGCGGACCGCGTACAGATGCTGTGACAGCACAACTTACTGCTGCGCTCAACGAGCTTGGTTTTGCCCGCTATCAGACAGAAGATTACACAGGCGCACTTGAGTTCTACCTCGAGTCTTTCACCTTTAATTCACAAGCAAACGACGCGCTACTTTACCTTGCGCGGATTCACTTTGAACTTGGCGAACTGGATGCCTCACTACCTTACTGGCAAGAAGCAGCTAGCAGAGGTTTAGAAGGTGGTCAGTACTTTCTAGCGCGGACTGAGCAGCGCTTAGCCGTGGGTGTGCCTGCCAGCGATAGCTTTTACAGCGGTCTAGAAGCTTATGAGTCGGGGCAGCTCGAGGCTGCTTTGGGTCATTTTCAAGCGGCTACCAACCAAAACGATAGCTTTAAAGATGCCTGGGTATGGCACGCTAGGACGGCGCTCGAGCTAGGACAAGCAGAAACTGCCTTAGCCAGTTGGCAACGCGTGGTGAACCTCGACCCAAGTGATGAACGCGCGCAGTACTTTGTGAGTGTTGCCGAGCGTCAACTAACCTGGGGCGCGAGCGCTGCACGTGCGTTTGAAGAGGGCATCACCCTCTACAACCAAGGGGATTTAAGTGCTGCCGCCGGTGCCTTTGCTGAGGCTGTAAGCGCCAACAGCAACTACCAAGAAGCCCGCGTGTGGCGCGCCCGCAGTTTGCAAGAAGCCGGTAATTTTGAAGCTGCTGTACAAGCTTGGGAAGAGGTCATTGCCCGCGACCCAGATGACGAACGCGCCCGCTATTTTCTCAACCTAGCACGCAGCCAATTACAAAGTAGCCAGCTCAACCTTGGTGAGGCTGCCGGGAGTGCGCTAGCAACTGGCATTAGCCGTTACGAAACCCGCGATTTAGAGGCTGCCGAAGCTGCGTTCAACGAGGTCGTCCGCTTAAACCCAGACGCGGCAGCAGGCTGGGGTTGGCTGGGGCGCATTGCGTTCGACCGCAGCAACTACGCTTTAGCCGCTGAGCACTACGCCCGCGCCCTAGAACTGGTGCCCGATGATAGCAGTTACCAGTTTTTTGCGGCTGAAGCCGCCCGTTTGGCAGCAGAGCTAGCAGAAGCAGACGCACCTTAATAATCTACGATATAGAGACTTCTTCTCAAGGCTCGAGGCTAAACCCATCTCGAAAATTCAGAACTCGATAGCTTATCGACAGGGATAGATACAACTATCAGGTGAGTTGAGTTCGTTCAAGATTAATGATTGTGATGTAGCTAAGATTGATTACACCAACGCGCGCACAGCAGCTTCTAAATCCCCACTCCCCGCTAGCGACGTACCAATAAGTACACCATCCGCAAGGTCACGCGCGCTGTCTAAATCTTGCGCACTGCGGTAGCCAGACTCGGCAATTAATAGCCCCTTAAATCCAGCTGCTTTGGCCCTAGAAATCAGCTTGGGTGCGTTGTCTAAATCAATCTTCAACGTGCGTAAATCACGGTTATTCACGCCGATGATGCTCACACCTGCAGCTAAAGCAATGTCTAATTCGGCTGCGTCGTGGACTTCAACCAGAGCGTCTAGCTCGAGCCTCTCTGCCAATTTTACATACTGCGCTGTGTGGTCTTTCAAAACAGCCACAATCAACAGCACCGCACTCGCACCCACCCGCTTGGCCTCAAAAAGCTGTAAGGGATGTACCACAAAATCTTTGCGCAAGGTGGGAATACTTAACGCCCTACTAACTGCTTCCAAATGACCTAGCTCACCCCCAAAATGACGAGTCTCGGTCAGCACGCTAATGGCAGACGCACCGCCCCGGTAATAGGCAGACGCGGCCTCAACGGGATCAAGTTTGGCAATATTGCCTTTAGACGGGCTTTTTTGTTTGACCTCCGCGATAATGCTCAGCTCATTCATCGCGCTAAGGGCCTCAAATAAACTCGGGCGTAGAAAACCACTGTCAAGGTTTATGGAGGTTGGTTTACCCGTATAGTCTGCAGCGCGTTCGCGGGAAATATCACCTAAAACGCCAGGAACGGTTTCAAGGTCGTGAGGCGTAAGCGGGAGTATCTGGTGTTGAAGCTTAGTAGGCATGATTAGTAAACTTTGCTAATAAACATGGAACGTATCCATTCCAGAGGCATCTGTCCAGGTGACATCGGTAGCCGTCACTTCAGCATGGGCAGGGCCGCGTTTGAGTTGGTGAAGGAGTTGCTCGAGGTCGTCTTGATAGCCCTCGGCAACAACCTCCACCCGGCCGTCGTCTAGGTTTTCGGCGTAGCCACTAATATCGCGGTCTTTGGCATGGCGCTGCACAAACGCGCGGTAGCCCACGCCTTGCACTTCACCAGTTATGAGTACGGTCATGCGTTTAAGGTTAGACACAACTTCATGCTAAACCTGTACAGGCTATTTCAGCAAGCTTGTTCACAGCACGATGACATGTTGATGATAGGTGCTCCGTGAGTGCTCGAGGTAATCTGTGAAGATGTACCTAGCGCGTCTGTGGACGCAGTCAACATCTTGTCAACCTCACAAGCATCAACCTTGCGAGCATCAACCTCACGAGTATCAACGATGTGGGCATTACGTGACACAACTACATTAATGACAGAAAGTTCAGCCATATCATGACTATCTTGCAACGCTTTGGACGTTTTGTCGTTCGTTTACTCCTTATTTTAGTTGGTCTACTAATTTTGGCACTGGTGATTGTGCCAGCTTTGCCCGTTGTGCGCACACGTGTGCTCAACCTCGCCCAAAACGCAGCTGAGGACGTTGGCGTCACACTAGATTATGGTAGCAGTGGTGGGCATCTTTTAACTGGCATTCAGTTAGGTGATGTGTCGGTATCAGCTCCTGGGCTAGATGCAACCGTTGACGATGCGCGAGTAGGTTACAACTTGCTGGCCTTACTGCGCCGCGAGTTGCCTATCTCTGTAAGTATTACCGGCCTCACCGCAAATGTTGATGTTGAAGACATCCAAACCTATGCTGCTCAGCAGTTTCAAGGGGATGGTTCAGGCAGCGCCCCACCGATTCGCCCCGTGATTCAAAACGTGCAGGTAGACGACGTCTCGATACGCGTCAATGACATTCCGTTTGATGTGCCAGACCTTGCTTTAACCTCACTAGATGTCACGGAAATTGATGACGGTTTACAAGTAGCAACTACGCTGGCCACATCTGAAGGTGAAGCACAATTGCAAGCCGATGTTAACCTTTCTCCCCTTACGGTTAACGGGCAGATTGTGCGTGCCGATGCACGGCTAGCGAGGCCTTGGTTCGAGGGTATTAACGCAGGCACGCTTTCTGGGGATGTCACTGTTATTGAAGATGATATTCGTGCAGACGTGCGCTTAAACGGTGGCGAAATTGTGCTGCCTGTAGGCGGGCAGACACTTGTCTTAGACAACATTGCTGGCCCTATGACCTTTGTAGATAATCGTGCGATGACCACGCTTACATCGGATGTGTTGGGAGGGAGGCTCGAGCTCACCGCCAATGCCGACCTTGCAGCAGAACAATGGCAAGCCAACGCCCAACTTTCGACAGACCTGGCTGAGGTTGGTGAACTAGTCAATTTTACCGATGCCCTGTCAGGAACCCTAAATCTTCAGGCAGAAGCGTCTGGTTGGGAGCAAGTGCAAGCCAACGTAACCTTGAATGGTGCGGGGGACGCTTTTGGTGAAACTATCACTGCACTTTCGGGTAATGCTAGGTTTGACAGCAGCGTAACAGACGGTATCGGACTCAACGCGTCTTTAACGGCTGAGCTAGATGGTGCCAGCGTGCGGGCAGATGTTACTCCGGTCTCAGGTGGCTTAGAAGGTTTAGCGAGGGTAGTGCTCGAGGACTTCTCGGCTGCTACCGCCAACAACATCTCCGGTCAACTTGAAGCACGTTTTCAACAGATAAACGACCTCACAGGCGGGCTAACAGGGAACATTACAGGTGATGTTGCAGGACGGCAACTTAACCTCAACCTTGATGCAAATATTCTCGAGGATGTAGCTGACAGATTTGGGTTACGTGCACTACTGAACGCTGATACTAATTTAGGTGAGCAACTTAGTGGAGATGTCACCTTGCGTGGGGCGGATATTGTGGGGCGGCTCGAGCTAACCTCCCTGACAATACCCGGCTTAACTTCACCTGTGAACGCAACCCTCACAACCGATGGCACGCTGGATAATCTACCGTTCACCTTGCAAGTTGATGGTGTACAAGTCCCATCAGTCGCTAACAACTTTGACGGACAACTATCCGGGCGCTGGCAAGCTGGCGTGGTTAATGACATCAGCGCGGAACTTGGGCCGTTAAATCTGACGGGGCAGGTTTCGTTGGCTGATGGGGGTACGCTCGAGGTCAACCTTTCGCCAACCTCGTTAGCGACGCCATTATCCGGTCAGGTTACTGTGAATAATGGCGAGGTCAACTTAACGCCCTCAGCAGCAGGCTGGCAAGTGACGACAACCGCCCAACTCCAAACGGAGGACATCAACACAGCCACCGTAAGCCTTAGCGATGTGCAAGCCAATGTACGTGCTGAGGTGGGTAACGACTTGCGTGTATCGGTAGTTGATGAGAATGTTAACGCACGTATTAATGGCAATCGGCTTGATGCCACGCTGGATGATTACGCGCTCACGCTATCTGGCACGCCTGTTGTTGCGAGTGGCGAGGTTACGACGAGTCTCGAGGATGTTGTTGCCAATCTACAAACGGATTTACGCGTCGAAAGCGTCCGTGATGAACTCACCTCACCTGGTTTGCGGGCGAGCGTGCGCGGGCCTGCTGAAGCGCTCGTGGTGGACGTTTCTGCGGATGCAGGGATTCAAGCAGGCGGCATCACCTTGGCGCGCAGTGCAGCACTGTCTGGCACGGTCAACGCGCAAACCCAAGCTGCTGACCTGCGTGGGTTTGTAGGTGGCGTGAATATTGACGTAAGTAGTGAGGTGAACGGATCAACTCGCAACATTGAAGCAAGTTTAAGTAGCCTTGGCGAAACGTTTAATGTTGAGGCTGATGTGGTTGGGACGCAAGTTGGCCGCTGGCAAACTAATGGAACCTTGCCGCTCAATCCTTTGGCAGATGCCCTATCACTTGAAAATTTGTCTGGGCAAGTAGCTGGGAATTTAACCTATGCTGGCGGGAATTATGAGGGTGGGCTCGAGCTAGACCTCAATCTCAATGACCAAGCTGTGTCAGGGTCACTAACTGGTCAAGGTAATGCGTTACAGGTTAATGCAAACAGCACCGTTGCAGACCTGCCAGTGGCGCTAACAGGTCAACTCACTGGCCCAGTAACCTCAGCACAAGTTAATGCAGACGTGAACCTTGCTGACTTCGGTAGCATCAACCTTTCTGGCAGCGCAGCCAACTTGCAATTGCAAGGCGAAGGCACCTTACCTGGCGTAGCTGCCGCTGGACTTGACGCGCAAGCATGGACGCTTACGGGGAGTTTGCAAGATGGCGTTAGTGCAACCGTGGGTGATTCAACCGTACAACTTAGCCAATTAGATGGGCTAGCTGTCGCCGCCAACATTCGCCAGCCCGTGCGCGTGCAGGATTTGACCGTCACACCAGACATTGACGTACGGTTTAATAGCGCCACAGCAGCAAGTGAGTTAAGCGGGCAGATTTTGCTGACTAGTCCCACTCAAACGGCGAGCTTGCCTGTGTCAGGAACGTTGGATAGCCTGCAGGTGGGTGGGCGCGTGCCATTAGATTTACTCACGGAGGCGTTTGGGGCAGATGTGCCTGCTGATTTGGGCGGAGAGAGCCTCGAGCTAAGCCTGTTTGCAGATGTCCTTGGCACGCCGTCGTACCGCGCAGTTGCCCTTTGGCAAGACGTGCGCTTAGAAGCAGATGGCACAGGTAGCAACCTCACGGCAAGTTTACAAGCCGATAACTTACAGGCAACGTTTATGCAAACCTCGAGCGGCTCCCAACTTACCGTCAATGCAGATGCCGCCAACTTCAGCGAGATTGTACCCGGCTTGCCGCTTACAGCCGTGGTTGATGGCAATTTGGACTATGACTTAGGTACACGCCGTTGGCAAGGTGAGTTAGGCATCACAGCAACTTCACCTGTTGCAGCAGATGTGGCCTTGCGTGGGCAGGGCAGTAACCTCGAGCTTGACCTGTCTGCAACGCAAACCCCACTCACGCTGGATGTCTCCGGCAACCTACTCCCACGCTTGCGTCTAACTGTAACTGCAGATACCTCAGATGACCCATTAACAGCCTCACCTTTACGTTTTGACGGGACAGTGCTCGGCAGTTTAGGTGCGCCCCAACTGGAAGGGTTGTTGGTGACGTCATCTTTTCGTCAGACGGAGCCCGTTGCAGTGGATGTGCCGCCGCAGCGCATTAGTGTGATGGCGGGGTTAGCTGAGGCGGGACCGTACCTCGAGCTATCAAACAATACCCTCATAAGCACGGACGACACTAATTTACAACTTCGTGACGGTCAGTGGTCGGGCGTATTGAACTTGCCGTTTGAACTTGCGGATGCCGCCCACACACTGGCACTTCGCGCCGAGGGTGCACTTGCCGACCCGCAACTGACAGCAAATTTATCAGGTGAGGTTGTCGCGGGTGAGGTAACTGCATCAACTGAAGTTGTGCGTGCCGATCTTCAGCTAATTTCTGCGTTGCTTGACCTTTTGCCGGATGCTGTTGACCTCAATCCTGTGAGCGTACAAGCTGAATTTATACCCAGCACAAGAAACTATAACGCGATAGTAACAACCTCAGGAAATTATCTGACGGATGCAGCGGCGCTGCCGTTTTCAACCTTACTCAATGCCGACGGTAACGGTACAACGTATGCATTGCAAGGTGATGTCGTCATTGTTAATGAGGTTGTACCTATTGAGTTACAAGGTGAGCGTGCCAACTTAACAAGCACCGTCAACCTCAACAGCCTAAATTTAAGCGCGTTTGCGGATATTATCCCCAACTTGACAGGTGTTGCTGACGGTCTCATTAGTGTTGCTGTTCAAGACGGCGACGTACAAGTGGATGGCGATGTACAAGCTGTCGGCAGCGCCGCTGGACAAGCGTTCGATGTGAACGTGCGGGCAGGTTTGGTAGACGGTCTAGATGTTCAGGGTGAGGTAGCTGGCGTACAGATTGGTCTGCGCGGCCCGCTAGCAGCTGAAGGTACGTTCAACCTTGCTGTCACAGGTGAGCCTTTTGATGTAACCGCTGATACCATCACCATCAATGCAAATGGACAGGTGTTGGATGAAGCTTTGCGGGTGCAGGGACAACTTGCCTCGAGCCTCACGACAGGAAATCTAAACGCCAACATTGGTGATGCTCGGTTAGATGCTCGCCTTACGGCAGATGCCCTCACGGCAGGTCGTCAGTTGGGTGTGCAAGTGAACGTGCCAGCGGACAGTTTTATTCCGCAGGATGTTACTGCGAATGCTGTTATCAACTTAGGTGAGGCAGTTGCACTTGAGATTCTCACCCTCACCTCAACCGCACTCGACTTACAAGCAAGTGCAAGCGGACAACTCACGCCAAGGTTAGATGTACAAGCTGAGTTACTCTCGAGTCAACTTCCTGAACCCCTCAACACACCTATCACTGTCCTCGCCACAACCTCACAAACAGGTGAGACGGTTATTCAAGCAAATGTTGCCGAGACAGTTATTCGTGCGTCATTAGGGGACGGCCTGCAAGTGTCAACAGAAGGTAACCTCGAGCTACTGGATTTTGGTGTAAGGCTCGAGAACGGCCTCAGTTGGTCGGCGGAAACTGGCTTTAGTGGGCAAAGTACCCTACTCGCTGCGCCAACAGCAGATATTGC
>CAZMCW010000002.1:0-6744 GCA_964564405.1 uncultured bacterium | reverse complement strand
TACCGAGGATATTCACGCGCGGCTCGAGCTTGTCGGCACAGAAGGTCTAACTATTAGCGGCAATGTAAATGCTGATGGTACAAGCATCGCTAGCCTCAACCTGTCAACCAGCGCGCGCCCGTGGCAAGCTGGCGAGGACAATGTGCAAGGCAGTATCAATCTTGCTGTGCCCGTGGGCGAACTTGCACCTGTTGGCGTGATCGCAGACGTTGTTATTGACGGGTCAGTGACCTCTCCCCAGGCAGCAGGTAGCGTGCAAGTTGTGGATGAGACTGGGCTGCTTGCTGAAGGTGAACTGGTTGCGTCGCTCGAGGGAGCCAACCTCAACTTGGCAGGTGACGGCATCACGTTAAGCGCCCAAGCAGATACCACAAGCTTTACAAGTGATGTTGACTTGCGTGCGTTTGACCTGTCTGAACTTGTGCCGCAACTGGCATCACCACGTGTCTCGGGAAATCTGCAAGTTCAACAAACTTGGGGAGATATGCTCGTTGTAGATGGGAATGTACGGGTTGAGACGCCTCAAAGTGAGGTTGTTGTAGCGCTCGAGCCCACTGCCTCCGGCTACACCATCACCTCACAGGTAGATGTCAACACAGCCGATGTCACCGTGGCTGATTTACGTGGCCGCGTACAAGGTGACCTGCAACTCACCCCAAGGAGTTTAACGGGAGATGCTGTACTCAGTGCGCCTCTCACGGGTGAGTTGACTGTGCGTGAGTTGGGCATGGCTGCTTCAGACTGGTTTTTTGATGGGCAAGTGACGGCAGCAGGCACCGTGCGTGACCCAAGTGCCAACCTCAACCTAACCGGTCTCGGGAGTGCTAGCGGGCAACTTACGGGCAGTGTGGATGTGCGCGGGGTGCGGCTCCAGAGTACGGTTGCCATTAATGATGTGGCTGGGGAAGCTGTTGTTAGTGACCTGCAACTTGCTATTAGCCCCGACTTACAACTTACAGATGCAAGGGGCAATGTTAGTTTTGGCGAGTACCAACTAAATTTGGCAGATGTGAGCCCAAGTGAATTGCAGCTTACGGGCGACGGTGTACTCGCGGGTTGGCAAAGCCTCGTCAATATTCAAGATCAAACGTTGAGCGTACAAGGTGATGTAAGTACCATCACGGACGCTGCCAGTGGGCAAGTTGATGTGCAGGTGAGTGCACAAGCAGACAATTGGCTCACCGGAACCTTGACGAATGTTGCTGCTAGCGGGGTTGAACTGGGTGATGTGAACGTGTTGGGTACAGGCGGGCTGGGTGGGCAAGTTGCCATTCAGGGTGAGAATATTGACGCAGGTGTTTCGTTGAGTGATTTGAGTTGGCAGGTGGAGCGTCTCGTCCTAAGCTTACCTGCTGACCTCACGGCGCGTGTGCAAGGTCAAGGTCAAGCAGCAGACGCTGACCTTACTGCTTCGCTAGCAGGTGAACTTGCAGGTGATGCGTTTGATATTCCGTTAACCGCAACGTATCAACAAGGTGATGCTCGAGTCACGATTGCGGCAACATCCCTCTTCGGCGGTGAGCTAGATGTTGACCTCAACTTAAGTGGTGGCACGCTTGACGGCAACCTCAATCTGACTGACGTGACCTTAGCAGGTGCAAGCATCAACGCATCAGGAGATGTTGCGGGAAGTCTAACCTCACCCGAGGCTGTACTTAGTTTGGATGTCCTCCAAGGCGAGAATCAACTCACGGGTGAAGCTAGCTTTGTTGGTGGTGTGCTCGAGCTAGACAGTGAACTTGCGTCAGCGTTGCTAGATGAACCTTTGCGCCTAAGTGGCCAAGTGTTGCCAGAGGTCGATTTGCAAGCCTCCCAAACAGGTGAGACTTTGCAAGTGCGTGTTGATAGTAGGCGCATTAGCAGTCAAGGGGAATTGAGTTTAGAACTGGCTGGGGTGGTGCTCGAGCTTACCGGCAGTCCTAGTGCAGCCAGCAGCCTGGAATTGCACGCAGATGCCAGCAATCTCGCGCCCGGCTTAGCGTTCCAAACGCGCCTTCCGCAGACTTTGGACGGTATTGATAGCCTCACCCTCATTGGCTTAGACAGCACCGCAGGGGCCATCCGCATAGATATTGCAAATAGAACTGTCGATTTTGATGAGCTAAGCTGGCAAGCAGCCGAAGACCTAGCTGCACTACCTGCATCAGTCAGCGTGACGGGGAGTGTGCAACAAACAGAAGACGGCTTTAGTGGACAACTTACTGGTGAGTACCGCCCGGGCGGCTTGCTAGCACTGCCAGAAAATGCTGGGGCAGAAGATGCTACCAGCGACCTCACCCAACCGGTGGAGACAACCCCTGCAGGTGAGGTTGTAGAAACTGAGGCCTTGGAGACACCCGTACAACCCCTACCGCAACCTACGCAACAAGCGTTGCCGTGGTTAGCTGACCTTGAACAGGTGCCGTTTGTACTTAACTTAGACGGTCAGCAGCTTAGCCTTAGCGTGCCAAGTGAGTTAGGTGATGTGCGCGCAGATGTGAATTTGTCGCCGCTTAGTTTGTCCCTTCAAGGAGATGTAACCCTTGCTGAAGGCCGCGCCCAAGTAGACGTGCGCTATACCCAAACGGAGGGTCCAGCGGGTAGTATTGTGCTCGAGCAAGTCCCTCTTTTGGTCAGTACGCCGCAACCAGACGAAGACGAAGGTGACATAGCGCCCGGCACGACATCTACCCCACCTGTAGCACCCGCAGGACTAGTAACTAGTTTGGCTGTAAGTAGCACCATCAACTTACAACCTAACGGTCTAGATGTGCGCGGCAACGTGCAAATTTTTGAAGGTCAAGTGGGTTTACAAGCGAGTGTTGGTTGGTCGCGGCTAATACCTGCTGGGCTTTCTGCGACGTACTTTCCTGCTAGTGGCGACGCTCTTAACGCAGAACTGTTGCTAGACGGGTTTAATCCGCAGGTAGTGCCACAGGTGGCAGCACGTGTGCCCAACCTCACAGCACCTTTGAGTGGTGCGGTGAGCGTTCGCAACAATGTGTTACTAGGACAACTAGTAAGCCCTAGGCTAGCTGTATTTGATAGTAGTTTGCCCCTCACACTCGAGCTATCCGGCACGTTAGACGCTCCTGTGGTACAGGGTAATTTTGGTGCCAACCGACTTACCGCGAGCGTCACAGCCGGGCAACTTACCGGGCGACTTAATTTGGCGCAGTTTCCGCTCCACAGTTTAGCTGAGGCCGTCATTGGCGACCTCGAGCTAGACGCCCGTACCACGGCGGCCATTCGTTTTGGCTTGCCGCTAGCAGATGCCGCTAACGGGCTAGTGGTTGATGTTGCCACCGAACGCGTGCGTTTTTTACAAGCCGGTGAGGTAGTCAGTACAGGCGATGTGTCGCTGGTTTACGAAGACGGCGCACTGACCATTCGCCGGGCCCGTTTTGACAGCGTAGGTGGTGACGACATTGATCCTATACGGGGCTTTTGGGAAGCGCAGGGGAACGTCACCCCAGAGGTGCTCGACGTGCAACTGGTTGCGCAAGACGCTGACTTTACGCCTATTTTGCAGTTACTCCCTAACTTGGCAGCGCTCGAGCTAGACGTACGCGGCTCACTTGCACTCATTACCAGCGGAAGTCTAGCAGACCCAACGGTATCGCTCACCAGCCCACTTGTCACCATCGGCTTGGGTGACAGCGTCTACCGCGTTGAAGATACCGATGTATCAATTGTCAATAGCACGTTAGACGCCCGCAGCCGCATTGAAGCAGGCGCGCCCCTGGCGGGTAGTTTGGTCATTGTGGGTGACGGCAACCTCACAGAGGACGTGACCGTACAACTCACAGGCGACCTCGAGCTACCGCCTTTAGGTCTCATCGATGATATTGACATCACCGTTGTACCCACCCAAGCGGATGTTCCGGTTACAGGCAGCGTACGCTTTGATAATCCTCTGAATGTCACAGGCACGCTTGCGCCAGTGAGCCTCGAGCTGCGCGGTCAAAACCTCGACATTAACGCGCCGGCGTTCACGCTGGCCTCGAGCATTACCGACATCACTGTAGATATTAACCAAATGACTCGAGCTGACCTTGACCCACCTAGTGACCCAGCTGGGCAAGTTGTCTATGTTGTCTCTGGCCAAATTTTTACCGAGCAGGCCCAACTTGAAACGGCCCCTGCCGACCCCGACGCACCGCCACCCAACCGCGCCGATAATCCGCCAACGCCCAATCCGTTTTTAGAGCAAGTTATTTTTGATGACCTGCGCATTTTAGCGCCGCAGCGGGTTAACTTTCAGCAAAACGTGATTACGGCCGAAGCCAGAATTGACCTCACGCTGGCAGGCACAGCAGCAGAACCCACGCTGTCTGGGCGGGCCGAGACCATTCGCGGGAACGTGCGCTTTTCGGGGCGGGACTTTAGTTTAAGTGAGGCTGCGGCTATCTTTGAACCAAGTCGCGGCGCGCTACCCCGTCTCAATGTAGACGCGCAGACAACCTATCAAAAGCAAGATGTTTTATCTGGCAACGCCGAAGATGTGATTATTGAACCGCGCGGCAGTAGTTTTATCGTATTTTTGGCCATTGACGGCGAGCTAAACCAGACGGACGCCGGTATTCCCAGTTTGCAGCTCGAGCCCACCCTCACCAGTAACGCGCAAGTGCTGGTTAATGACGTTGAGCGGCCGCTTACTGACCAAGAGATTATTACGCTCCTTACGCTGGGGCGGCTCGAGCTTTCTGGCGATGTTTTTGATGCCGGCGGACTAGCAGGGTCAGTTGCCAATACAGCACTAGATACCGCTGTGGATACGTTTATTTTGTCTCAATTGCAAAGCGCGTTAAGTGAGGCTTTGGACGTAGACCTGTTTGAAATTCGCACCAGTTCGGTGAGTTCACTGGTTGCCGGCGACGACGATCCGTTTGGTGTGTCGGTACGCTTAGGAACTTACATTTCTGACAACTTGTTTGCCAGTTTTCGGGTAGGTAGTTTTGACGACCCCGACCAAGCGTTTGCGCTCAGCAACGAGTTTAGCTTGCGCTACGACTTTAGCCCGTTTTTTGTAGAGTTTACCGGTGGCGTCAACTTTCCTAGCGATCCCACGCTATCCCCCGTACCCGTGTTCGATGTCACCTTTAACTATGCTGTGAACCGCGCGTTAAGCGTGCAAACTGGGTTGGGTTATACCAGCGAAGGGACCGTTACGGACGTAAGTTTGCGCTTTGGGGTGGACTACCGCTTTTAATGTGTTGATGCTGGCAACACATCAAGATTAGCTTCATGCTCTGTTAACACGTTGACGGTGATTTCATACAGGTGGGCTAAGCTCGAGCGTCTCACCATGCGTTACGTCAGGTAACTAGACACATCTTCACGAGCTTAGGAAAGGATTTTTATGATACAGATTCACGACAACAAACTTGTCTCGAGGCGTGATCTACTCAAAACGGCGGGCTTGGGGGGATTAGGAGCAAGTTTGCTTAGCCATGTACAACCAGCTCGCGCCCAAGCGCCTGCAGATATGGCCCTGCCACTTGGACTCAAGCGTTTGCAGTTAGGGGATAGTAGCCTTACGCTGTTACAAGAGACAAGCTTGCAATTACCAGCTGCAGCATTTGCAGGCGGTGCACCTGAAGGTGCTGTGTCTGCGTTACTTGCTGAAAACAACTTGCCAAGTGAAACAGTGGAAGCCTCAGTTAACATCACCTTGTTAGATGATGGCACTAACAAAGTGTTGTTCGATACCGGTACTGGGCAAACACTGTTACCGTCGCTCGAGGCTATTGGCGTTGCCGCAGAAGATATTACGGGCGTGGTATTTTCCCACTTTCACGGCGATCACGTGGGCGGTGCGTCGTTTGATGGAATGCTCGCTTATCCCAACGCCATGTACTACTTTCCGCAGCTCGAGTGGGACTTTGTGACGGGTGCTAGCGACAACCAAGGTGCCCAAAACGCGGTGAGCAAATTGCAGCCTGCCCTTGATAACGACCAGCTCATCTTTTTTCAAGATGGCGACGAGATTGTAAGCGGCGTGCAAGCACTTGCAGCAACTGGTCACACGCCAGGGCATCACATTTTTGAACTTGCCTCAGCAGGTGAGTCGATTACCTACATGGCAGACACCGCCAACCACTACTTGGCAGCACTACTCCACCCAGAGTGGTCGTTTAGTTTTGACAGTGACCCTGCCGAAGCAACTGCCACTCGCCGCGAACAATACGGCCGCATGGCAGACGAAGCTCGGCGCATTATTGCCTATCACTTCCCATTTCCTGCAGTGGGCTATATTGACCGCGCGGGTGACGGGTTTAGATACTTTCCAGCTTAATAGCAGTTTCAGGATTGGTTCCCCACACTGAGTGGGTCAAGTTCTACTCCCTTAGGTTGCCCGCGCAACTGTCTGGGGCAGTTACTCGTGGAAACGCTGTTAAGTATCTCCCATCTGGAAACCGCAGTTTTCATACCAAATCCGGTTGGTTCCAGAGAGAATCAACTCCTGCCAGGGCAGGTAATACTAAAGTGATGTTTTGATGCCGCAAAGCGACATCAACATCGCTCGTGTTTACGAAGTACAGCGCAGCTCGAGCGTACCCTTAAATGATTCAGACGATGACATTCAAGAGTCAATTTGGTATCTGTTAGCAGTTCCAAGATTAGTTCCCCCACACTAAGTGGGTCGATTTCTACTCCCCTAGGTCGCACGCGCAACTGCCTGTGGCAGTTACTCGTGGAAACGCTACCTGTTTCTGCTCGCGAGTTGTCTCGCTGACGCTCGGAGCCGCTCGGGTTACTTTG
>CAZMCW010000001.1:31894-45474 GCA_964564405.1 uncultured bacterium | reverse complement strand
GGTGGACGGATCTGTTTGTAGACAACCTCTACGAATATGCCGTGTTAGTTACCGACTTGAGTGGCATAATACTGACTTGGCACCCCGGTGTACGCCAAGTGCTTGGCTACGAACAAGAGATCATCGGGCAACCTATACACATTATTTTTACTGAGGAAGACAAGCTAGCCGGCCGCCCTGAAACAGAATTTTCAATTGCTTTGCAAGAAGGTCATGTTAACGACGAACGCTGGCACGTTAAAAAAGATGGCACTCGTTTTTGGGCTATGGGCATTATGACAGCCATTTACAATGAATCCGGCGAACCGGTTGGGTTTTCCAAACTTTTTCAAGACAAAACGGAGAGCAAAGAACTTGCTGTTGCGCTTGGTGCTAGCGAAAGTCGTTTCCGTGGCACGTTTGAACAAGCAGCCGTAGGTATTGTTCACTTAGACAAAAAAGGGCATTTTTTACGCTTTAATCACAAGCTGGCAGAAACCTTGGGCTATGCGTTTGGCGAAGATGAAGACATCAATACAGATGACCATGATCTGACGGACAAACCCTTTTTAGAACTTGTTCATCCTGATGACCTCGAGGTCACTGCCAGAATTTTTCCTCAACTGATGGACGGTAGTGTAGATACGTACAAACAAGACATGCGCTTATTGCAGCAAGATAGTGACTATATTTGGACCCAGATCACTGCCTCTAAAATACGTGACGCTCAAGGTCATTTTGATTTTACAACGATTGTTGTGGAAGATATTTCTACTCGCAAACAGATTGAGGCAACCCTAACTAACTTCAACACCACCCTAGAAACACAAGTTGCTATGCGCACGCGCCAAGTCCGTGAACTTGCCCGTGATATAACCCTAGCTGAACAACGCGAACGCCAACGCATTGCGCAACTTATTCACGATGAACTGCAACAGCAACTTTATGCGTTACAAATTGCCTTACACAACCTCAGTACTGGCCTCGAGCTACCGAACAACATAAGCGAAGAAATTGACGGTGCCTACAGCATTATCACTATGGCAATTAAAACTGCCCGCACGCTTTCAACTGATCTTACCCCACTTATAGCGCAACCCGACGGCTTTGTAAACAACCTCAAACGCCTTGTTGAACAAATGCAAAACATGCACAATATTCGCACCGTACTGGACATTGCTGACGACATGCAAGAACCCCCAGACAGGTTTGTCATGTTGCTGTTGCAAGTTATCAGAGAACTTTTGTTTAATATTGTGAAACACGCAAAAACAGAACAAGCAGTCATCGGTTTGCAGGTTTCAGCTATAGGCTGGCAGCTCGAGGTAAGCGACCAAGGTGAAGGGTTTGACACCCACACCGTAAATCCCATGGACTCGAGCAAGCACCTTGGCCTCAACAGCATTCGCCAGCGACTAGCCCTGTTTGATGGCAGCCTAAAAGTTTCTTCAACTCCAGGTCAGGGTACGACCGTGTCTGTTTTCATCCCTCATGACAGTAAATAATACTTTAGGGAGAAAACTATGTCCATACTACGCTACCGCGTGTTTACTGTTGAGGATTATCCTGCCATGCGCGCGCGTATTGGGCAGCTTGTTGACAAGCAACCTAACCTTGACTTAGTAGGTCAAGCTAGTTCTGTTGAAGAAACCTTGACCTATCTAGACAAAGTGCCACAAGACGAACTACCTCACCTTTGGTTGGTAGACCTTTCTTTGCCAGGTGCAGACGGGTTTGAACTTATCCAAGTTCTTAACGAGCGTTTTCCAAGGACAATATGTCTTGTTCTCACGAGCTATAACCACAAAGACTACGTTAGTAAAGCACTCGCTGCGGGCGCTCGAGGCTACGTTGTCAAAGGTGATCCTGTAAAGCTTATAACAGCTATGGAAGATGTGCTATCTGGCAAGCGAGTTGTTCCAGATTTTTACAAACAATATCTGCAGATCGCAAACTAATACCAACATGGGGTTTACACTTTTTTGTGTTTCGCCAAAAGTTATGCGTTACTAAAAATAGTTGGGTTGCTTGTACGCGCCTCACCCTTGAACGCATTAACGACGAATATAGCAGTTCCAGGATGAGTTCCCCATACTGATACCCTTTCCGGTTATTTTGGTAACAAAGTAACCCAAGCGGCTCCGAGCGTTGCGCGAGACAACTCGCGAGCAGAAACAGATGCCAAGTCCGACTAGAACGTAATGAACTCCGTAGGAGTTTATGATGTGTTTTGTCGGACTTGGTATGAGTAGGTCGATTTCTACTCCCCTAGGTCGCACGCAACTGCCTGTGGCAGTTACTCGTGGAAACGCTATAGATATGCTGATGTGACACAAGATAAATTCACCGTGGGCTCGAGTACTAACGGGACAACACATGCGTCAACAGCTATCAACTTCACTAGCAGCGGCGTAAAGTCCACAGAGATTTACGCAGTGTTCGACTGGAATTGGTTCTAAACCTTACTAAAACTCAGTTACCTGCGTTAACCCAAAAATACTTTTACAGCGATATGCATAAACATTGAGTTGTAAACAGAGTGGGTCTATTGGTACTCGCCTAGCTTGGTAAGTATAAAGCTAGCTCCATGCTCACGGCTAACCCTACAAATTACGCTTTCTTACTGAGCGCGTGTCATCGGAGCGTCATGAAATGTAAAAGATTTGGGGCTGTTTGGGCGCTTTAGGGCTTTCTGTAGCATATTGTACAACCTGTGGATAACTTGATAGGCTTGACAAAAACGTGACGAATCTGGTATGCGTCTTATTCTCCATAGAATTACAGTTTTTGCGTCCTAGACGCTTTCTTAGCTAAACCTCACGAACTTTTCAGAGAACTTGCAAACAACAAAAGTTATCCACATGCCTGTGGATAACATAGTAAAGTTGTGGATATCTTGTGGATAACTCTGGATTTAGCTGTGGATAACTCTAGACATCTTGTGGACAACCTTGAGGTGTTAGTACTACCCTAGTTACGCGTTATGTGCTGTTAGGTTCAAGATGATGTAAGTCCTCGAGCCGCAACGACAAAATCTTGTACCTTAGCAAACTCTTTTGTACCAGGACTCGACTCAACCCCAGAAGCCACATCTACACCATAGGGTAATAGTGTTTGAATGCCTAGTTGAACATTGGCGGAAGTTAGCCCACCTGCCAAGATGAGGCAGGGTACATCTTGTAAGCCTTGAGCGTCTTGCCATGAAAAGGGCTGCCCACTGCCAGGCATAGCGCCATCTACCATGACCGCATCAATGATATCCGTGGGTTGCCTGAGAGCAATCTCAACATCCTGCTGTGAACGTATACTCAACGCGCGAATAACCCTGGCAACATCTTTCACAGACGCAGCATAGTCATCGTCTTCATCCCCATGTAATTGAACAACATCCAAATCAACTCCTTTGACTGTGCTAATGACCTCGTCTAGGGGTGCATTTACAAACACACCTACTCGAGATATAAACGGACCTAGGGCAGCGCTTATCTGGGCTGCTTGAGCTACGCTGATGTAGCGCTTGGAGTGAGGTACAAAATTGAGCCCAATCGCTTCCACGCCTGCGCGTTCCACCATCTGCGCGTCGTGCACGCTAGTAACACCACAAATTTTAATCCAAGTATGCATGATTATTATTGATGGCGGCGTGCTAGTTCGCTAGCAATGTCTTGTAAGTTGAGGCCTTTTTCGCGCAGCAGTACCGTTAGATGAAACAGCAAATCTGCTACCTCCCCCGTGAGTTCGTCGGGCTTATCTTCCAGTGCTGCCACGATACTTTCGCCAGCTTCTTCGACAACTTTTTGGGAGATGTAACCTACACCGCGCGTATGTAATTTGCTGACATAGGAACCCTCTGGCAAATCGCGAATACGCTGATCGATAGTGCGCTCGAGCGCCATCAACATTTCCCCAATTGCGGGTACTTGCTCACCGTCTAAGTTACGAAAAAAACAAGAATACTCCCCCGTGTGACAGGCAGCCCCAGTTTGATCAACCCGGTAAAGAAGCGCGTCTTCATCGCAGTCGAGGCGTACTTCGCTGACCTTTTGAACATGGCCACTGGTTGCGCCTTTGTGCCAGAGGGACTTTCTCGAGCGGCTGTAGTAATGTGCTTCACCTGTTTTAAGAGTCATCTCAACCGCCTCACGATTTACGTAGGCCAGCATAAGTACCTCACCGCTGTACATATCTTGCGTGACAACTGGAACTAAGCCACGGTCATCAAAGCGAATGTCATCAAGTGTAAGTGGGTCAGATGTCGTGTGAATATCAGCAACGTCCATGCAAGTTAGTTTACAGGCCGAGCTAAAGCGTTAGGGATAAACCTCAGTTAAAAAAGCCTGTACGATAGCATTGAAGTCACTGGCAACCTCAAAATAAGGTGAGTGACCTATGTTGGGAAGTAGCTCGAGGCGCACCTTGGGAACGCCCTCCACCACGCCATGGAGTACCTCCGGTGGACAAAACATATCCTGCTCACCGGCAATAAATAGCACCTGTTCAGGCAAGCTGAGGCGGTCACGACGCGCTAGTGTGTCTGGCGCACCGGGTGCAATCTGCGGTGGTCTGTTCATGCGGGCAATCATGCTGTAGAGCGTTTGCAAGTCTGCTGCCGTTGTGGCTGCCAATGCCGGATGATGTGATTCGCCACGCTGCCACGCAGTCCGCTGGCCATAAGCAGCTTGGCGGTGCTGATCGTAAATGGCCTCGAGCTGACTTGGCACGTAACCGCCCACGGTGCCACTCATCACCGCTGCCATCAAACGCCCAGACTCACCGCGTTGCTCGAGGCGCTCACTCAACGCACTTAATGTCCAGCCCCCCATCGACTGAGCGATGACAGCAAGATGATTAAGTTTCAGATGATCTATAAGCACGTGTACGTCACGTGCAAAAACATCTCCCCAAGGACCGTCTAAAGCGCCGCTCGAGCGTCCCCAACCACGCTGTTCAATGACAATGCACTGGTAACGCTCAGCGAACACAGGCATTTGCTGCCACCAACTGAGGACGTTGCCACCGCGTCCATGTAGGAATAAAAGTGGACGTCCTTGCCCATGAACCTCGTAGTACACGCTGATGGATTGGTTGGCATTACCTTCTGTGTCGATGTATTCAAAATAGGGCATAGTTAACCTAACGCTTGCGCAAGATCGTTGATGAGGTCATCGGGATGCTCGAGCCCAATTGACACACGAAGCAGGTCGTCAGGTGTCGTTGATAAATCTCCTTCTACCGAACGACGGTGCTCCAACAAACTTTCAACCCCGCCCAAGCTGGTTGCCCGGTGAAACAACTTGACCCGGTTCATGACATCTACTGCAGCTTGCTGACCACCAGCTACTTGTACGGACATCATGCCGCCCATCATAGACATTTGTTTTTTAGCGATGGTGTAACCGGGGTGATGCTCGAGCCCCGGATAATGCACGGTATGTACCTTAGGGTGGTCATCTAAAAACGTGGCAACTTGCATCGCGTTGTCACTGTGCGCCCGCATTCGGTAAGGCAACGTGCTAATACCCCGACTCACCAAAAAACAATCAAATGGTGACGGCACGGCACCTTCAAGTTGTTGAATATAACGCACCTTTTCAAAAGTCTCACTTTCAGTTTTAGCGATGAGAGCACCGCCCAATACATCACTATGGCCCGCTAAGTATTTAGTCGTTGCGTGCATCACAAAATCTGCCCCTAGCTCGAGCGGCCGCTGCACTATGGGCGTTGTCCAAGTGCCATCTACAGCTACTTGCGCACCTTTGGCATGGGCCATGTCTGCAAGCGCACGAATGTCGTAGATGTTGAGCATGGGGTTGGTAGGGGTTTCTAACCAGAGGAGTTTAACGCTGTCTGTCCAGGCTTGCTCAACAGCCTCGAGATTAGTCATGTCTACAAAGACAGGGTTAAGTCCCCACGGCTGCAAAATATTGATAAGAATATTGCGCACGCCGTGATAAAGGTCCCTACACACAAGCACCGTGTCGCCGGGCGCAAAACTGCGCAGCAGGGCAGCTGCAGCCGCTGAGCCAGAGCCAAACGCCGCGCAAGCAGCGCCACCCTCGAGCACGCGCAAACATTCTTCTAGGGCGCGTCTGTTGGGATTATCTGCTCGGGTATACACGTAGCCATCTGGATAGCTACCATCTAAGTTGCGTTCAAAGGTAGTGGTCAGGTGAATCGGCGGTACAACTGCGCCTGTGGCGGGGTCCACCTGTTTACCCGCGTGAATCGCAAGTGTTTCAAGCGCAAACTTAGTGTGATGCTTTGTCATGTCAGGACTTATACCACTTCTAGCTCAATCACAGCAGGTGTGAAAGTGCAGTCATCACGTCCTGTTCGGGACATCTTTCCCGCGTTTATTAGTTATACTTGAATCATAATCCACGAAGGTACAGCCCGCATTCAAACATAACCCACGTGACATAACCCAATAAGGGGGCCCTCTATGTACAACCGCATTCTGATCCCCATCGACGGCAGCACCTGTAGCGACAACACGCTCGGTGAGGCCATTCGACTCGCCAAGTTGTTCAACGCCAGCGTGACCCTTCTGCACGCAGTAGAAAACCCTGTCACCTATATTTATGCCGAATACATTTACGATTTGCAACAAGACCTCAAAAAGTTAGGTAGTCAAGCGCTCGAGCAAGCCCAACTCCGCTGTGAAGAAGCCGGGCTTACCGTCAGCACCAAACTGGTTGAAAACACCCATCCAGTAGAGGCTATTTTGGATGCCGAAGAAGACGTTGACCTCATCATCATGGCGACGCATGGGCGTAGAGGCGTGACCCGCATGGTGCTTGGGTCTGTTACTGAAGAAGTCTTGCGCCGTTCTAACTTGCCACACATTGTGCTGCGCTGCAAGGAGTCTTAAAGACAATCTCATCAAATTATCGATGTGAAAGCTGCTCGAGCCATCGGATGCTTTAACGTCATCAACCCAAGATTTCGTTAGGTGTTGTTATACACGTGCTGATGTCACCATTGTTGATGTCACCATTAACGTGTACCTGATGAAATCTCCTCATCCCCCGTTCACCCCTTCTCCCTTTCATAAACACGATGTTGAACGTCAGTCAAATGACTTAATGTCTTACTTATGCACCATGCCTTACTTATGCACCATGCCTTACTTATGCACCCTCAACTTCTTGAACAAGCAGGTGATAAAGCGCTTGCAACTACACGTTCATCTTCCACAATATGCTACAAAAACATGTGTTAACTAGTGCTAAATCGCGCCGCATTACCCGTTGGGCATTTTTTGTCATCATCTTTTTTGTGCTCAGCCAGGTTGTCTGGTGGATTGTCTTCCAGCACAATTACGTGCGGCGCGTCACCAACATGACGCTCGAGACCTGGCAGCGCGAAGCTGACCTCATCAACATGCTTGCTGGGGACCAGCAAACTGCTGCGCTTAGCCAGTTCCCCTACCTACGCCGTGAGACCTCACCAAGTCAAGCGGGTGAGGTAGTCATCGACGACCTAGCTGTGGATGCGTTTCGCGCACAGCAACAAGGCTACTTGCGCATGTTTGCGTTTGAAGGGCCGTTTTTTGTGCTGGTTGTGCTGTCTGGGCTTTACATTATTTATCAAAATTTACGCGCTGAGCGGGAGCTTAAAGCCCGCCAGCAAAACTTTTTGAACGCTATTAGTCACGAGTTTAAAACGCCCCTGAGTTCGCTCAAGTTGCTGCTCGAGACAGCCCTTTACCGCGCGCTTGACCCCACCCTTGACCCCGCCAAAACGCGCCGTTATTTAACGAAGATGCAAGGTGAACTGGCCCGGCTAGAAACAACGAGCGAACAAGTTTTAGCTGCTGCCCGCTTGGAACGACCAGATATTTCTGGGGAGCTTGTGCCGACGGACCTAGCGCGCACCGTGCGCGACATCATGGCGCGGTTACAACCTGGGCTCGAGGCTCGAGGCGGCCAGCTCTCCTTAGAAACTGACACTCTGGAAACCAACCGTGATGGGCCTCTTCTGGTGCGATTAGACGAAGCTGCGCTGTCGCTGGTACTCAGCAACTTACTCGACAACGCCATCAAGTACACGCCCGCTGACCATAAACCCATCACCGTGCGGGTGCGCGCCGCTAAACATCACGCAACTATTGAGGTTGAAGATAGCGGTATCGGCATAGAAGGCGGCGATCACGGCCGTATTTTTGATAAGTTTTACCGCGTAGGTAATGAACTCACGCGCCAGTCTAAAGGCATCGGCTTGGGGCTTTACTTGGTTAAAACCACGGTAGAGGCTATGAACGGTTGGGTGCGTTGTGAGCCGTTACGCCAGGGTACGCGCTTTGCCGTGATGTTACCTAAATACATTGCTGAGGATGTAACGGTGCCTTCAGGGGTTGAGGTTGCCGGACAAGCTGCTCGAGTCCCCCCTGCTTAGCCTCATCCTACACAGGTTTGCTGCGTCCTAGGCTAGGCTAAAGCTTAAGACTTCAGATGAAATACACCTTACCTTTAACCACAAAAACCATGACCACAAAAACCATGACCACAAAACCCTCACCTTTACCCATCACCCGACAGAGCGCCACCGGTGCACCACTCGTTCTTCTCGTGGAGGACGAAGACACACTCGCAGATATTATCGCCGACAACCTAGAAGATGAAGGCTATCAGGTTGAGGTTGCCAGAGACGGCAAACAAGGGCTCGAGGCCTGGACAGCGCTAAACCCTAACCTCATCGTGCTTGACGTCATGCTGCCGCACTTAAGTGGTTTTGACGTCTGTAACACCATGCGCGAGCGCGGTGACACCACCCCTGTGCTGTTTTTGAGCGCCAAAGGTCAAGCCGAAGACCGCGTGACCGGCCTCAGCGTAGGCGGTGATGACTACCTCACCAAACCTTTCCACTTACCCGAGTTTTTGCTGCGCGTCGGCAACATGCTCAAACGGCAACAGTGGGGGCAACGGGACGAAACGCGGAGCGCCGTAGAAACCATTTCTTTTGGCGGCAACGAGGTCAACTTCCGCACCTGGGTCGCCACACTCGCCAGCGGCCGCCAAGAGCTTTTAGGCGAGCGCGAACTTAAAATTTTTAAGCTCCTCGCCATGCGTTCAGGTGAGGTTGTTAGCCGCGATGACATTCTGGATGATGTCTGGGGCGAGGACGCTTTTCCAAGTAGCCGCACGGTGGATAACTTTGTGTTGCGCTTACGCAAGCTTTTTGAACCTAATCCTAGCGAGCCAGTCTATATTCATACAATTTGGGGCGTGGGGTACAAGTTCACGCCGGACGGTCCTGATGAGGCTTAGCATGCCTGAAGCCCAGAAAATATGGCAACCTCTAGCTGATAATCTTGTTGTTCCTCACAACGAAGAGCAATGTGAACAACTTATAGTATGACTCGATAAGCTTATTGATGAAGTAGGTGAAGACGAAACTCACCCACTAGCATCGCTTGTGGAAATTTTAGCGGTACTAATTGAGCATTATGAAGATAAGGCTGTACCTGAGCTAACAGAAACCTCTGTATGACTTGTTCATGCTTGTTTTAGTGCATACGTTATAGAAGTTTTATGCAAATTTTAGTCTTAAGCTCGAGCCTTGATCCAAGCAGCCGCAGTCGCCAACTAGCAAACCTATGTAAACAAGTTCTAGATTCCCTAGCTGTAAGCAGTACGTTTATAGATTTATCAACGCTTAACGTCCCCAATTTTGACAACAACACCATTTACGACACCCAAGTTTATTGACACTTACACACTGTCACAAACACAGCACAAGGTATTGTCTTGTGCAGCCCTGTTTACAACTGGGGCATGAGTTCTGAGCTTAAAAAGTATATAGAATATGTAGGGTCAACTCCACCAGATGGGGCTTTTCAAGGCGCACTTTTTGATAAAGTCATCACCTTTGTGAATGCTGGCGGCTTGCCTCACAGCTATACAGCTTTTAGGGAACTCGCCACATCACTCATCCTCGACTTCAAGTGCATCATCAACCCTTACACGGTTTATGCTCACACCCGTCACTGGTCAGGAAGTAACCTCAGTGACAACAAGATGAAACGTATTGAGAAATCTATGTTCGTTATGACTGAGCTATGTGACTTGCTCAGCAAGCGAACGTATTCATCAACTTGGGAGATTTGAACTCATACCTTGCCTTATAATCTAGGGGTAAAAGGGGTAGTTAGATGACCACAGAGCAAAAAAAACTTACTGTGACACTCCCGCAAGCTTTGCTCGAGCGGCTTAACCAAGCCATTCCAAATCGCCAGCGTAGCTTATTTGTTACCCAAGCCATTGAGGAACACTTAAATCTCATCGAACAAATTACAGTATTAGAAGAATCCGCGGGTAGTTGGTCTTTGGAAAATCATCCTGACATGTTAGATGATCAAGGTATTGATACTTGGCTTAAAGCATCTCGTCAAGATTGGCATTAGGGTTGCGTTATCTTCTTGATACAGGTTTGTTAATCAGGCATTTGAGGGGTCAGAAAAGTGCTGTGCAGCTTTTGAGAAGCTTAGGCAAAGCAAATCGACTATGCATTGCCACTGTGACACGGCTCGAGGTTCAAGCAGGTGCACACCCCAGTGAGCAGAAAATAACATCTAAACTGCTGTCGAGATTTGTCAACCTCGAGCTCAACACTCAAGTTGCTGATAGAGCTGGTAGCATTATTGCCCATCATAAAAGAGAAAACATGCCCCTGCTCATACCAGACCCTATCATCGCAGCTACGGCACTGGTTCATAACACCACACTTGTCACGTTTAACAAAAAAGATTTTGAGAACGTCGTAGGTCTTAGTTTACATCCGCTTTCAAGTTGAATACATTAGTCAGCTAAGGTAGAGAAGCTATTTATGCTTAGAGTTCCTATAAAACGCCAACCTACGCATCCTGGTGAGATGCTCCTCGAGGAGTTTCTTGTTCCTATGAACTTGACCCAGCGTGAGCTAGCAGACGCTATCCACGTGCCCTACCAACGATTAAACGAAATAGTCAACAGGCGCAGAGGTATAACACCCAGCACCGCATTACGTTTGTCGAAATTTTTTGGTAACTCTGCGGGTTTTTGGCTCAATTTACAAGTGCGTTGGGATTTATATCATGCACAGCAGCACGAGCATGAGGTTATCGGTGTTATTGAGCCTTATCATGCTTTGAAATCTTAACTTTGTTGTGCTTAGCTAACCTCGAGGTAATCCTATGACCCAAATCACTACAAATACACTTTTTTTAGATGTCGCCAAGGGCAAAGACAGTGACCGCGCACCTGTCTGGATGATGCGCCAAGCGGGGCGCTATTTGCCAGAATATATGGCAATTAAGGAGCGCTCGAGCTTCTGGGAAATGTGCCGCACACCCGAACTCACCTGTGAAATCACCCTACAACCCGTGAAGCGCTTAGGCGTAGACGCTGCCATTCTGTTTCAGGACATTATGACACCGCTGCCACCTATGGGTGTCTCAATAGACTTTAAGCCAGGTCCAGTGATTGCTGACCCTATCCGCAGTGAGCAGCAAGTAAATAGCCTCACCATGCCCGAACAAGACGAAATTGCACCCTACGTTGCTGAGGCCATTAAGCTCATTCGGCAGGAAAGCCCGGTACCACTTATTGGTTTTGGGGGTGCGCCGCTTACATTAGCAACCTACCTAATTCAAGGTGGCGGTAGCAAAGATTACGCGGAGTTTCGGCAGTTTTTACGCTACGCACCGGAAGCTGCCCACAAGCTTTTGGATAAACTCACTGAGCTTTCCATTCGGTATTTGACCATGCAAGTTGAAGCTGGCGCGCAGGCGATTCAACTATTTGACTCGTGGGCAGGCTTGCATAGTGCTAGCACGTATGCAACGTTTGCCAAACCTTACAACACACGTATTTTTAAGGCACTCGAGGCATTGAACGTTCCGCGCTTGTACATTGCCGTAGACGCTTACCACTTGTACACAGAAATTCGCACGCTACCTTGTGAGGTTGTGAGCATCGACTGGCGCGTGCCCATTAACCAAGTACGGCCGCTGCTGTATGGCAAGGTGATTCAAGGCAACCTCGACCCAGCGGTGCTGCTTGCACCTCAAGACATCATCCGTCAAGAAACTGAGCGGGTGTTGCGGGAAGGTTTGAGCGGTCCGCATATTTTTAATCTCGGGCACGGCATTATGCGTCAAACCGACCCAGACGCCGCCCAATATATGATTGATACTGTCAAAGCCTTTGACCGCCAGCAAGCCAAGAATGTACTGGGTTGCTAGCGGATCACAACTATCTTAAGGGACTAGTTTGTTGGTGCCTCAGCCAAGGTCAGCCGTAAGCGGAAGCGCTCGTCACCACGCCAGACGGTAGCGGTAATTTCGTCACCAACGCGGTACTGAGTCTCGAGCAACTCATCAAGTTCATCTAAACTAGCTACTGGTGTATCGTCAACTTCGGTTAACACGTCGCCGCCAACCAACAAACGGCGGTTGCCTACAATAAGTTCTTGCTGGGCACCACGCACGTTGGCTGCTGCTAGTGGGCTATCGCTAAACACTTGCACTAGCACCAAACCTTCAGACACAGGTAAATTGAGTATCTCTTGTAAGCGTTCGCTCACGGGATACACGTAGCGAATCCCTAACCACGGGTGACGGTAACGTCCGGTTGTTAACAGTTCAGGTAACACTCGCTGAATGGTACTCACTGGAATCGCAAACCCCACGCCGCTATTGGTGCCGCTAGGACTAAAAATAGCGGTGTTCATGCCGATAACCTGCCCGTTACTGTCCAGCAGGGGGCCACCCGAGTTACCGCGGTTAATGGCTGCATCTGTTTGAATGATGCCACCAATCTCACGGTCTTCGGGGCCGCGCAAGTTGCGGTCAAGCGCGCTAATCACACCTGTGGTGAGGGTGCGCCCAAACTGTCCGAAGGGATTGCCAATGGCAATAGCACGTTGCCCCACTTGCAGGTTGTCTGAGTCGCCAAACTCGAGCGGCGCTAGCAAACCTTCAGGCGCACTCACTCTGAGCACTGCAATGTCATTGCGCGGGTCGGTGCCGACAATCTCTGCCTCGAGCACCGTATCATCACCAAAGGAAACTTCAATTTGCTGAGCCCGGCGAATCACATGATAATTGGTGAGGATGTGCCCGTCAGCATCAATCACAAAGCCTGACCCTGCGCCTTCTTCGGGAATCACGCCGTGGAAAAAGTCGCGCCGTAGTACCCGGGTGGTAACGTTGACGACCGCTGGTGAGGCACGTTTGTAGACGTCTACAACGCGCCGCTCAGCAATGTCGCGCCCAAGGGCGTCAATTAACGCAGCATCATCCAAAACAACTGGCGCTGCGCTAGTTGATGTTGCTTGAGGCGAGGCTTGTACTGTAAGTTCGGCTGGTTCAGAAGATTCTGGTGTTGCCGTTACGGTTTCAGTTGAGGCGTTGCGACTAGGTCTCAACCACCTCGGCCGGCAGCTTGTCATGCTGGTGATGAGCACCAAACTGATACATAAGTACACACGCCAACCTAAGCGTGACTGCCTAGAACGACGCTGTTGAATAATGTGTTGCTTGCGGGTGACGTCTTGCTCCATAACTTGCATTATGAGCCAGATAGCGCGTAAACACAGGGCTCGAGCCAACGGATTTTTGA
>CAZMCW010000001.1:26984-31884 GCA_964564405.1 uncultured bacterium | reverse complement strand
GCCATCTACCATCAGGGTCTGCCCGGTAATGTAGGCAGCTTGGCTAGACGCTAAAAAGATGGCCGCAGAGGCAACCTCTTCTGATGTAGCAAGGCGCTTGGCAGGAATATTTTGCGCAAAGGCAGCTTTGGCAGCGTCATCTGCAAAAAGTTGATTAAGGCGTTCGGTATCGGTGTAACCCGGCCCAACATTGTTCACGGTGATGCCTTCAGCAGCAACTTCATGTGAGAGCGTCTTAGCAAAGCCGGTCACAGCTGCCCGGTACGCGTTAGATAACGCAAGGTTGGCAACCGGTTCTCTGACCGAAATACTGGTGATGTTGATGATCCGTCCCCAGCCGAGCTCACGCATTGTTGGCAAAGCTGCATAGGCAAGCCGCACGGGCGACATGAGCGTGAGGGCGTAGCCTTGCGTCCACTGCGCTTCAGTGAGGTTAGCGGCTTTACCGGCAGGTGGCCCGCCAGCGTTGCAGATTAAAATATCGGGATGTGTATTACCTAGTGCTTCAAACAAGGTTGCGATGCCTTCTAACGTGCTCACATCTGCAGGAATTGCGGTGACATCTGCACCTGTTTCGCTGCGGAGGGTGGCTGCGTGTTGCTCAAGGGCATCTTTCCCCCTCGCACTAATAACGAGTTTTACACCTTCCTCAGCTAACCCGCGCGCTACCGCCGCGCCAATTCCTTTGGATGCACCTGTCACTAAGGCAACTTTGCCAGCAATTTTCAAATCCATAGATCTAGTATACCTAGCTCTGTTACCTAGCCTAAAGGTTGAGGATTTATCTGATCAAACGTGGCTGTTGTGGGTCATCAGCATTCTAAATATGGAAAGGAGGATGGGAAGAAAGGGGGATGGGGAGAAAGGGGGATGGGGAGATGACCTCAAAAAATTGCCAGCGCATCAGCGTATCGTATGCTTGCTGAAATATGGGCAACGTATATCGAAATGATGATGTGTTTCGAGTGCATCCATATCGTGTTATCAACAAATCCACATACTTTACACATTGAGCTATGCATCATCAAAAAAAGCCTCCATAGTTTGTTGGAGGCTTCTGGAACTAGCTGCTTGCTAGCTGATGTTAATTAAATTACTGCAAGCCAAACGAAATAAACTTGGTCTCTAGGTATTCTTCAATGCCCCATTTACCGCCTTCACGGCCAACGCCGGAGGCTTTGTAACCGCCGAAAGGTGCTTGCACGCTAGACGGCACACCGTCGTTTACACCGATAATGCCGTACTCGAGGGCTTCAGCAACCTTAAACGCGCGGCTTAAATCTTGCGTGTAAAGGTAAGCTGCTAGCCCGTAGGGCGTGTCGTTAGCTTGACGGATAACCTCCGCTTCGTCTTCAAAGGTTAGCAAGGGCGCAACCGGACCAAACGTCTCTTCATGCATGAGTTGCATGTCTGAGGTAACACCGCGCAGCACAGTAGGCTCAAAATAAAGCCCTTCTAGCGCGTTTCCGCCGACAACGGCAATGGCACCTTTACCTAGTGCGTCTTGCACGTGCGCTTTGACTTTGTTGAGACCGTCTTCGCTTACCAGCGGGCCGACGTCCGTGCTTTCTTCGCTGGGATCGCCCACGTTGAGCTCACGTACGGCGGTAGCATAAGCGTCTGCAAACTCATCTGCAATAGCCGTTTGCACGTAGATACGGTTAGTACACACGCAAGTTTGCCCCGCGTTGCGAAATTTGCAGGCAATGACTTGGGACACCGCATGGTCAATGTCGGCATCGGCAAAGACAATGTAAGGCGCGTGTCCACCGAGTTCTAAAGATATCTTTTTAACCGTGTTAGCAGCTTTGCCGTACAGCATTTTGCCAACCTCGGTACTGCCTGTAAAGGTAAGTTTGCGAATGCGTGGGTCATCAATTAACGTGTTTGACACCGGTGCAGGGTCAAGCGCAGGGAGCACTTGAAAGGTGCCTTTGGGCCCGCCCGCTTCTTGCCATAGAGCCGCTAAATAAAGCGCAGATAAGGGTGTTTGCTCAGCCGGTTTGGAGATAAACGTGCAACCAGCCGCCAGCGCTGGGGCAGCTTTACGGGTAATCATGCCAGCTGGGAAATTCCAGGGGGTAATGGCAAAACTCGGTCCAACTGGTTGCTTAATTGCTAAAATTCGCTTGTGCGCATGTTGACTAGGAACCGTATCACCATAAACGCGCTTGGCTTCTTCGGCATACCATTTGATGAAGCCAGCGGCGTAGCCAACCTCCCCCCGGGCTTCTTTAATGGGTTTGCCCATCTCAGCGGTCATGGTTTTAGCGAGCAAATCGCTGTTCTCTAGAATGAGATCGTGCCAGGTCTCGAGCACCTTAGCGCGTTCATAAGCCGTTGTTTCTTTCCAACTCACAAACGCATTCATGCTAATTTCAGCAGCCTGGGCCGCTTCGCGCGCGCCGCAGTTGGCTACTTCAGCAACAGCTTCACCTGTAGCCGGGTTGGTAATGGTGTAGCTATCCGCCGCGTCGTGCCATGTTTCGGTTAGATAACGCTTTTGAACGTTGACTGTTTGAAGTGATGTCGTCATGTGCTAGTTTAGCAGGCTCTAGCAAAACGCGTCTTGTGATACGCAATCCGTTTGTATCCCAAATAATGCCTAAAGACACCGTTGCGTCCACCACAGATTCCGTAGTTTATCCTGCAGGAGTTGATTCTTCAAGAATCAACCGGATTTGGTATAAGCAAGCACGTGAGCTAGGTTGTTTGGGTTGTGTTGCAGGTTACTGCTAGCTAGCCATGTTTGCCAGCATGATCTCTAAAGCTTGTTTGACCGTTACAAATTCTTGCTGAATCACTAACACCAGTTCGGGCGCTTGGGTTAAGTCACGTGTGCGGCTTTGCTGCTCGAGCTCAGCAAATAACTCGCCTAACCGTTTAGCACCCAAAGTAGCGCTATTAGACTTTAAGCTGTGGGCAATCCGGCGCACAGTTTCAACGTTGGCTTTGTTATCAGCTTGACTATTAGCTTGGTCATTTGCTTGGTTAGAGTCATCTGTTAATGCTGTTGTACCGTTTGCCGTAAGTATAGCTTGTGTGAGTTTGGTTAAGCGCTCGAGCTTACTGGGTGTTTCATCTAAAAAGAGGTTGACGAGATCACTCACAATGTCTGGTTCACCGTCAATTTGATACCCACGCAGTTCTTCCAAAAACGAGGTGTCAATAATATCTGCATACAAATGGGGTTTAGCCACACCTTTTTGGGTGGTTGAGGTTGACATGTCACCTTGGTGGACATGGTCAGGTTGGTAGACACGAGCTTGTTGGATGCCGTTTTGCTCTTGAACGTTTTGCTCTTGAACGTTTTGCTCTTGAACGTTTAGTTGTTGAACGGTGTCATCACGCTGCCCACGGTTGTGCTGGGCAGGGCGGGTTGTGGTGGCGTCTGTGGTCGTGTCTGTGGTGGCGTCTGTGGTGGTGTCAACATCAGCAGCTACATCTTCAGGTGCGGTACCGCGTTCAAACACAGCATCATACAAAACTGAATCACTTGCGATAACATTGTTTAACACCACTTCGTTTAAAGTTGCGTCACTAAACACGTCGTCGCCAAAGACAACATCAGCAACATCATCAGCAGCAACGCCATCGGTACCTGAAGTATCTATGATGGGCGTTTCAGCAACTTCGCGTTGGAGATCATGCAAGTAGATATCAACAGCTTTTTCTAGGGCGGTCACAAGTTGGTGCAATTTGAGTGGTTTAGATAGGTAATCGTTCATGCCAGCTGCCAAGCAAGCTTCGCGGTCACCGCGCATGGCGTTAGCCGTCATAGCAATAATGTAAGGCTGTTTAATGGCTTTAGCGCGAATCACTCGAGTTGCCTCGAGTCCGTCCATTTCAGGCATTTGTACGTCCATGAGCACAATGTCATAGGGAAGGTTAGTGAGCGATGACACAGCTTCTAGACCGTTACTAGCTACATCTGCGCGGAACCCCAAGCGCGACAGTTGGCCTAGGGCTACTTTTTGGTTGATGGTATTGTCTTCAACCAGTAAAAGCCGCAAGTTGGTTTGCAAGCTTAAGTTGCTATGGCTGCGAATTGTCGAAGGATTGGTGGGATTGGGTTTGAAGAGTTGCCGCAACGTGTCAAACAGAGACGGGATGCGTAGCGGTAAGGTGAACACGGTTGCATCGGCTAGATTGTTGCGGTCTTCTTGACGGCGCGACGGCCCGCGAAGCAGTACCAAACTGTGGTGTACTTGTTTGAGAATAACCTCGAGGCTATCTGTACCATCTAAACTTGTGCGGTCAACCAAGGCTAAATCGTAAGCTAAATTATGGGTGTTTGCGTCTTTGAGCGAAGCTAGCGCAGCTTGACTGGTTGTAACCAAGTTGGTGCGCACCCCCCAGTACTCGAGCTGGGTTGTTAGCATAGTGGCAACATTGCTATTACCAATAAGTAGCAGCGCACGTTTGTTTTGTAAAAAAGGCACCTTGGGTGATAGATACGCTGCGTGGCGGCGACCTTGGTGAGGGGCCATTACCACCGTAAAATGAAACGTTGTGCCCACGCCAACTTGGCTTTCAACCCACATGCGTCCGTTCATAAGTTCTGCTAGTTTGCGGCTGATGGCTAGCCCCAAGCCCGTCCCCCCAAACCGCCGCGTCGTCGACGCATCTACTTGGCTAAACGATTTAAACAAGCGGTGCAAGCGGTCTTCAGGAATCCCAATACCAGTATCTTCAACCTCAACATGAAATTCGCTGTCCTGCTCACGGTAGCTCACCCGCACCATAACCTCGCCAGCTTCGGTGAACTTCACAGCGTTACTGAGCAAATTGAGAATAATCTGCCGCAGTCGGGTGATGTCGCCAACAACCACAAAGGGTACGTTGGCAGCTAGCTGATAAGACAAGTCGAGCCCGCGTTCGTTGGCTTTGCCTGCTACAA
>CAZMCW010000001.1:2166-26974 GCA_964564405.1 uncultured bacterium | reverse complement strand
GTGCAAGTCAAAAGGTTGTTCTTCAAGTTCTAAGCGCCCAGCTTCAATCTTAGAAAAGTCTAAAATGTCGTTGATGATGGTGAGTAGTGCGTCGCCACTTTGGCGAATGGTCTGTGCGTAGTCGCGTTGCTCAGCACCTAGAGGTGTTTCTAATAGCAACCCAGACATCCCAATAACGGCGTTCATAGGCGTGCGAATTTCGTGGGACATATTGGCTAAAAATTCGCTTTTGGATTCGTTAGCAGTTTCAGCAATATTCTTGGCGTGTTGCATTTCGTTAAACATGTGGTAGGTTTCTATGGCACCTGCTACCTGCCTCGAGATTGTTTCAGCTAAGGCTTTTTCAGCGTCGTTAAAACTACCTCGTTCGTCACTAGCAACTGCCAATGTGCCAATGACCTCACCACGCGACAAAAGGGGCATGATAGCCAGCGAGCGCACGTGATATTTGCGCATTAGTTTAGCAGCTTTAGGTGAAGCCACTTGGGTATCGCTTAAGACCAGTGTGCGCACGCTTTTGCGAACTTTAAGCGATAACATGTGTCCTTCACCACTGAGTAATTTAGCAATTGCCCGGTGATCTTTACTGTACTCGGCAATGATCGTTGCAAGCGGTAGTTTGTCCTGTGAGAAACCCTGTGATTGCCCCTGTGATTGTCCCTGTGACGAGCCTCGTGACTGCAGTGTGTGTTGATTGGCATTCGACTGCCTAGACTGCCTAGATTGTCTAGATTGTCTAGCAACTTCGCGACGGCTCAGGCGATTTGAACCTCTGCTAAGCTCGCGTGAAGCTTGTAGGTCGCCTAATCCGGCACCGCCAGCGGGCATCATGGAGGTAGTGAGGTTGCGGGGGGGTGTGCTTGGGGATGTTGAGGATGTTGCGCGAGGTCGAGATGCTCGAGCTTGAGATGTGTAGGGTGCAGCATCACTAGCACCACTTCCTAGACTATTTCCCAGAACACTACTTTCCATATCAATTTGAACACCTGAAGTTGCTGCTAGAGCAACGCCAAGCGGACTGCCGTCTTGACGGGTAGCAAATAAACTAATAGCACTTTCACGGGCGTTAAACAGTTCCACAATTTCGCGGGCGACAATGTCTAAAGCTCTATCCAGATTACTGACCGAAGCAATGGCTTGGGTGATGCGGTTTAATGCCGCAAGTTGCCCCACGCGGAAATTGAGTTCGTCCGTGCGCTGACTAACAGTGCGCTCGAGGCTGCGGTTGTAGCTAGCAATTTTGTCATAAAGCTGCGCGTTTTCAATGGACGTCGCCGCTTGAGCAGATAACAGCTCGAGCACCTCTAGGTGCTCACTGCGAAACGCACTTGTCGCCAAGTTGTTTTCAAGGTAGGCAAGCCCAATGAGCTTACCTTGGTTGTGTAGCGGCATCATTAATACCGACTTGGGTTCAAACTGCCGCACATAAACGTCATGGCTAAACCGTTCATCAATGCTGGCGTTGGGCAAAATTAACGGTTGCCCGGTGTCGATGACGTGTTGCACAATTTCTTGAGGTACAAGCTGCTGACCTAGTAAAGTTGGTTGGCTGGCTGCTGTGCGCGAGCTATCACTAGTGTTACTTGCCGCGTTATTGGCGTTATTGCTCGAGTTGTTACTTACATGGTTATTTGGGTCATTCGTGCTTACATCATTCGTGCTTACATCATTCGTGCGGCTCGAGACGACCTGCCAACGCATTTGGGGAGCAGTTGGGCCCGCTGTAGGTGAGTCTGCTGCCCCCAGTCCTGCTGGAGTTGCCCCGGCCGCCCCCAACGCACTTGTGAGCGCGTCATCTGTGAGTAAGTCACTGCCGTCGTCACCACTGCGGTGACTAGTAAGGCGCTGCTTGGTTGTTTGTAAATTGGCTTGAGTGTTAACTGCTTGCTGTAGTAGCAAGTGTCCACGCTGCGCACCTGCGTACTCAATCATGACGCCTACAAGTTTTTCAAGGAGCCGTTCTAACACAATTTCCCCTGAAATTGCTTGGGAAGCTTTTAAAACCGAAGCCAAATCTAAAATATTTTGATTGCCTGCGTTGGTGAGCAAGGTTGCTTTGGTATTTTTAAGGCTAAAACTGGCTGTAGCTGTAGCTGTAAGCACTTGCGGAAACTCTTCATCCAAAGCTTTAACTTTAGCTTTGGCACCCCATTTGCTATATGCGTAGCGCGCTTCACGCAAGTAGTTGCGTCCTACCCACTGTCGCCCCAAAGATAGATAAAACCGCCCGGTGCGTTCGTGAATAATAGCTTCTTCGTTAATGTAATCGCGTTCGTGAGCAACTTCAGCAGCGCGGTCAAACGCGTCCATAGCAGCTAACGGTTGATCTGAAGCAGCTTGCCAGAGCGCTTGTACCATGTAGACTCGGTGCCGGTAGTTCATAGGTGCGTCGTCTGACCACGTGCGCAGATAATCTAAATCGCGTTGCACGCGTTGGGTGAGTGTGCGCCGCTCGCTTCTGGTCATATTGTCAACATTGGCAATAGCAATAATAGCACTGTAAAAATGAAAAATGCCTTGTTCAGCTGTGCCACGCACAACCTCGAGGTCTTGTTCAGCAAGGCGAATTAGCTCGAGCGCTTCGGCATCTTTGTTAAACACATAGCTTAAAAACGCTTGTAATAAGTGCCAATTAAAGCGCACCCCACGGTCGCGTTTGGCGTCTGCACTGAGCGACAAACTGGGGTCGTCAACATAAGGCAAGTTGAGTAACGTTGCACTTTGGCGTATGAGGTCAACTTGCCACAAATTAGGCAGTTGTTTGAGCACGCGAATGGCTTCAGCTTGCTCTAAACAGTCGCGGGCAACGGTTTCTAAATCTTTACCAACCCAAAAACTCAAACTGCAGTAAGCACTAGCACTGCGGGCCGCATACTCGAGGTTGCCGGTAGCGAGTGCTTTTTGCCCAACATTACTTAACTCGGTCAAAATGTTGCGTTGATGCTCGCGCCACGGACGCAAATAGTGGGCAACAATAAAGCGAATCTCCGGTTCAACTTGGGAACTGTGATGTTCTTCGAGCAACTTGAGTGCCAACTTGCCAAAGTCAAACCCGCGTTCAGGATTGTCAAGTTGTGATGTCACCAGTACACCGTAGAGGGCATAAGCACTTACTGAACTGGCAGCATTGCCATGTTCTAGGGAAAGTTCTAGTTGTTTTAACGCGACAAAGGTCGCCAAATTAGGCGCACTGGTTAACGCTGCAAAGAAGACGCTTGCTAGCGCGCGTTGGGCGGCCATAAGATACGGGTCGGTCATGAGCGGCAAGTTCATAAAGTCGCTTGCGTCCCAATCGCCAATGGCATCTTCCATATCGGTAAGCGCTGCTCGCGCGTCACTGCTGGTTGTTTGGTAAGGCAAGTCCACTTGAAACAGCGCTAGTACTTCACGCGCTTTTTGGACAGCTTGCTGCGGGTGTTGTTGCGCTTTGTAAGCAAGGATTTGTAGTTCGTAAACACTTACCTTATCCAGCAAAGTTTTAGCTTCGCGAATTACCGCGCTCGCCAAACTTTCGAGCGCACTAAATTTGGCACTTAAATAAGCTGCTTCAGACGCTTGGGTGTGCAAAGACAACGTGAGGTCGTAGTAAGTTTGCCAACTGGCTGAAGGGAGCAGCTCGAGCCCCTTATTAAAGTAGTAGTAAGCAGAACTATACGCAGCTGACCACTTGGCTTTTTTGCCAGCCATCAAGTTGAGTAGCGCGAGGTCGTTGCGCTCACTTTCACGGCTTATTAAGTCTTGTGCTAAGTTGAGTTGGTTGACAATCTCAAAAATACGTACTTCGCGCTCAGCCATCGATGTGCTGTCTAACAAGCGGCGGCCGATGCGGTAGTGCAACTGCGCTTTGTCTGCAGGGCTAATACGCGCTCGCACAGCTTGTTGTAAGTCATTGTGACTAAACTTGTGGTCAGGTTGGCCTACTGTTGCGCTAATATCCTGACCTTCAATGTGTACCAGCAAACCCAACGACACAGCCTCGAGCAAAAGTCCGTGCAACTGTTCAGCAGGCAGTGAACTCACCAAACTCAATGTGTCACTTTCAAAACTCGAGCCTAAACACGCGGCTAATTCCAGTAAACTTAGTAACTTGGGGTCGAGGCTGTCAAGTTTTTGGCGCAAAAGCGACACCACGTTGGTACTTAAATTGCGACTAGCGACCTTGTCAGCTTGCCAGCGCCAGCGCCCTTGCTCGTGGTCAAAACGCACGTCGCCATCGTCGTAGAGACGCTGTAAAAACTGACGTACAAAAAAAGGATTGCCAGCTGTTTTTTGAACCACCAACTGAGCTAGCTCGAGGCTGCCCCCGCTATCGCGTTTAAACGTATCTTGCACCAACGCAGTGACATCGGTTAGGGCTAAGGGTGGCAAGTTCAAGTTGTACAACTGGCTGCCGGCTTGGCGCATGTCCTCGAGGCTGTTTGCAAGCGGATGACCTGCAGGTAAGGTGCTACCGGCGTCCTGACGACACGCCACAATGACCAACAACGCTTGGTGTTTACTGGTGACTAACGCTTCCAACAGACGGGCTGATGCGTTATCTAGCCATTGGGCGTCGTCAATCAACAACACCAAAGGATGCTCAGGTTTTGCAAAAAACTTGATGAGCGCTTTAAATGCTTGCCGCAGATGATGTTGAGCTTGCGCGCTTGGGGCTGCCATACGCGCTTCACTGGTGTCGTGAGGGTTGCGCAAGACCTCTGGCAAGACTTCACCTAGCGCACGTTTACTTTCGCCGAGGTGCTCGAGCAACTCATCTTGCCAAACTTGTGCGCCCCCTGCTTGCTTAAGCAATTCGCGGCAAGCTTCAATCACACCGCTGTAAGGAACATCCCGCTGCAGTTCGTCAAAACGCCCGGTTACCAAATAGCCGCGTTTGGCTGCTACTTGCGGGTGTAACCCGCGTGCTAAAGCCGTCTTACCGTAACCAGCTGGACCAGTTAGCACCGCAATCGCACTGTGACCGTTAGTTGCGTAGTCCAACGCTTGTTTGAGAGTCGCTTGTTCATCAGCGCGGCCGTAGAGTTTATGAGGCAGCGCAAAACGGTCCGAAACATCGTGTTGACCCAGCAAAAACGGGTTGATGTGCCCTTCGCGTTGCCAGGTGCGCGCGCAGTGCCGTAAGTCGCGCAACAGTCCAAACGCTGACTGATAGCGGTCTTCTGGGTTTTTAGCTAAAAGCATCATAATGATGTTAGAAAGCGCTAGGGGTATCTCAGGGTCAAGCACATGTGGCGGCCGCGGTACTCGGGCCAAATGCGCGTGAATGAGCTCCATCGCATCATCATTTTCAAAGGGTAAAAACCCCAGCAACATCTCATAAAAGGTGACTCCTAGCGAATAAAAATCGCTGCGGTAGTCCACCCCTCGGTTCATGCGGCCACTTTGTTCAGGTGAAATATAAGGGAGTGCGCCCTCGAGCGCGTTAGGACTTAAAGCTTCAAGGGACTGCCCAGAAATTTTAGCGGCAATGCCAAAATCAATAATTTTAAGTTGCCCTGCTTGTGGATTCCAAACAATATTAGCAGGCGTAACATCTTTGTGAATAACCTGTTGTTGGTGTATAGTCGCTAAGTTTTTGGTAATTTTAATGGCAATGTGCAAAAACGTCGCAACATCTAAAGGACCCTGTTGCAAGATGCTAGCTAAAGACCGCCCTCCAAAATCCTCGAGCACAATCACCAAACTGTGCATAAACGCTTCCGCGCCGTAAACTTTGACGATTCCCTCACCCTTGAGTGAACGCAGTAGCGTATATTCGCGCTTAAAGCGAGCCAATTCAGCTGAACTTGGGTATTCGCGGTTGAGTAGTTTTAAGACAACAGCTTGACCATCTGAACGCCGCTGAGCTTTGTAAACCAGCGAGTTGATGCTTTCAGATACAAGTTCACCAACATCAAATCCGGGTATGTCAACCATAAGATTTATCCAAGTAGCCCGCTTGACTGCCGTATAGTTGGTGTCTGCACAGATGATGCACCTGTTGCTGCAAGCATTGGCAAGATGATGTGCTAATTTGGGCAAGTCCCCAAATTAGAGGGCTTACCCACAGCTCTGTGAAGGCTATGATGTTCATAATTTTGGGTTGGACAGTTCTGCGGTTGGCAATGGTGTGTCCTACGTGTGCACGTTGGATGATTCCTTTATTCAGTTCAGCTTGATTCATTGTGATGTGCACCGCCCCTGCGTGACCAGTACGTTTGCCCTTACTTGTAATTATGATTGTACGCTCTAACCCGTTCCTATATCATACGTGTTTTAAGAGTAGGTGAGAAGATAAGTTTGCACACGACTAATTTTGTCCTCTAGCACGTCAATACACCGCTATTTGGTTTTAGACTACTTCACACCACATTATAACCACAACGATGTAACCCTCAATAACTACACTTCATATGTCATGAGGGTTTTAGCTTGTCCATATATTTAGAGGATTGCTAAGCCTGTCAGTCCATTTCTAGATGACCAAATGCTTTTGCCACACCCGAGTAACGTTTTTGTCTACCCATTACAAGGCACATCTTTAGCACATATTCCAAAGTTTCAAAGGACACGCAATTAGCTTAGTTTGCTATTACTTAAGACACCTCGAGCAAGGCATCACAAAACCAACTCGTCATCACCTCGAGCCGCGTAAGTGCCGTTCCCACGGTCACCGCCCACGCACCCGCCTCCAAAGCTTGCCGCGCTTGATCAGGACGGTTGTAACGACCTTCGGCCATCACCTGAAAGCTGCGTTCAGCAAATGCACGCACCAACGCTAAATCTGGTTCTTTGGGAATAGGACCGCCTGTGTAACCAGATAAGGTTGTGCCAATAATGTCGCAGCCAAGTGTGTGTGCAGCTTCACCATCTTCTAATGTGGCACAATCCGCCATTAGGGTAAGGCCGTTCGCTTTGCCGTGGGACACAAGCTCGCTTACAGATATTTTGCGTGAGCGCTGAGTGGCATCAAACGCGACAATATCCGCACCAGCATCAGCTAGTGCATCAATATCATCTGTAAATGGGGTGATATAAACCTCTGGCTCGTCTGGGTTTTTAACGATGCCGATAACTGGAATGCCTACCTTTGCTTTGACAGCACGAACACGGGAAACACCCTCAATTCGCAACGCCGCCGCGCCGCCTGCTTCAGCAGCTCGAGCTAGAGCAACAACGATATCGTCATCATCCAAAGGGCCATCCACAACAGGCTGACACGACACAACAAGCGCTCCAGAACCAATTTTGTCAATAACAGACGCTGTTTGCGACACAGTTTGTCCTTAATGTCTCAATTTTGTTGTTAATGCTTTTCTAATATCGTTAATACTGATGTCAATGTACTTAGCCTTTTAACGCACCAGCCGTCAGTGACGCACCAATGCGCCGATACATGAGTAAGCCCAACACACTCGGTACAAGCGTACCAACCATCATGACAGCCGCCGCCACACCCCACTGCACGCCGCCGCCGCTGGTTGCAAAAAAGAATGACGCGCCGACGGTCATGGGCATAGCACTGCGCGTCGTCAAAATGAGTCCAAATAAATACTCATTCCAGGCGGTAATAAATCCAAAAATAAAGGTTGTTGCTAAAGCGGAGCGGCTTAGTGGGATGATGAGACAGCGCAAAATGTCGATACTGCGCGCGCCGTCGATGCGCGCGGCTTCCTCGAGCATCACTGGAACTTCCCCCACGGCATTAACGAGTAACACCAGTGTAAGCGGCAAGTTCACCAACGCCAAAATAAGCCCTAAGCCAATACGTGTGTCCAGTAAATCAAGTTGCTGGTACATCATGTAAATGGGTAATGCAAAGATGATTAACGGCAACGCGCGAATGTTTACAACGCTCGGAAACAAGTAGCGCTTCCCCAAACCCAAGCGCACCATCGCATAGGCAGCCGGTAGTGCCACCACGAGTGGCAACAATGCACCAATCAGCGAGGCCACTGTACTGTTGAGCAAAAATTCTAGTAGATTAAAGCGATCTGCCATGTCAATGAGTTGTTGGTAGTTGGTGAGGGTTGGTTCACGGACCCACAAACCCGGGTTGATGCTGAGTTCGGCTCGAGTTTTCAGTGAGGTTACAAACGTCACTAGAACTGGAAAGTTCATCGCCAGTGCAGCAACCACAAACACCAACCAGCGCAGTCCGCTCAGCAAATATTTCACGTTCTTGCCCGCGTTGTGGCTTGATTAAGCGCAAACAGTAGTGCAAACGCAGCCACCAAAAAAATCATCGATGCAGCAACTGCCTCACCAATATCACCGCGTTGGAAAAACGAGAGGTAGATGTAAATAGATAAGCTGGTCGTTGAGCCACCCGCGCCGCCCCTGGTAAGCACAAACACGTTATCGAAAACCCGAAAACTGTCAATAAAGCGAATTAAAAAGCCAGTTATCAATGCAGGAACCATCAACGGTAAGCTAATGCGTGCAAGCATCTGCCAGGCACCTGCGCCATCAATACGGGCCGCTTCGCGGATGCCTTCGGGCACAGTTTGATACGCTGCGTAAAAAATGAGTAAGGCAAACGGCGTCCACTGCAAAATTTCAATCACTGCAAGCGTCCAAAATGCATTGGTTGCATTCAAAAACGCCGGGCTGTCGTTAAACCATTCCCACAGGTAATAAGGCACGGGACCCACAAACTCGTGCAGCACTAAGCGGTACATAAGCCCAATGAGCGCGGGCGCAACCATCAGCGGCATCATGATGATGCCCAGTAACCACGTGTGGCGCTTAAATAGCGGTGCTAAGAAGATAGCCAGCGCCAGCCCTAGCACACACTCAGCCGTCGCCGTGACCAGCGCAAATCGCAATGAAAACCAACCTGCTTGCCAAAAGTCCTCGTCTTGCAGCACGGTCACATAATTGCCGATGCCCGTAAGTCGCACGTTGCGCAGGGTTTCAAAGGTAACATCTGACAGACTGTAAATGACGTTGACGACGGCAGGAAGGCCTAAAAATAGCCCTAAAAACAAGAGCAAAGGGACGAGTAACCAGACCCTTTGCCAGATGGTTTTGATACCCTCGCGTTGTTTACGAAGCAAGTTCATCACCTTAGGTTGAGGTTGGGATGGGCTCGAGCACTACATCAGCATATCTACAAAGACACAAACACGTGCGCGCTCATATCGACCAGATGATGACACTATCCAGCAAATAAAGCGCGCACAAGGTCGTCAAGGAGAGTTACTCGAGCAACTCCGCCATACCTTCAGCCACGTTGGCGAGTGCTTCATCTAAACTCTGAGTGCCTGACCAGTAACCTGTGAACTCCCTGGCTTGTAACTCATAAATATCCAATGCTCTTGCCGAGGTACCACCGTTCATCACAAACCCGTAGTTCCCCGCCACGTTGCCAAGTTGCACGAGGTCAGGTCGGTCTGCCGAAATGGCATCCAGCAATTCGGGTTGTAACGCTGGGCTGCCACCTGCGAGTGCGTAGGCTTCAATGGCCGGGCCACTAGCAAGCCACATCAAAAATTTCTCAGCTCCTTCAGGGTTGGGGGCTTGCGCGTTTAAGCCGAGGCCGAGGCCGTGAATGTGAGTAAAGCGCCCTTCGGGACCGCTGGGTGGGGCAGTGGTGCCAACAAACTCAGCCACAGCAGGATTTGCTTCCGGATCGGTGAGTTCACCGGCGGCAGCATTCCACTGCAACATAGTTGCTACTTGGCTCGAGCCAAACGCGGCATTAGCTTCAGCATATTCGTAACTTAGCGAGTCTCTGGGGGTTGCACCTGCATCGTAGAGGGTTTTGTAAAGTTCTAGGCCAATCCGAAAGGCATCAGAATCTATGGTGATGTCGCCTTCAGCACTACGCCAATCGCCCCCAAATGAACGCGGTAGGGAATGCCAGACCATCATGTTAAACAGCAAATTTTTAAGTTGTAGCACGGTTCCATAGCGGGTTGGGCTGAGGTCGTTAACTTCCCGCGTAAAAAACAGGGCCGTTGCCGCGTAGTCTTCCCACGTCCATTCGCTTGGCATTTTGGGCGTCATGGCAGTACCAAAGTAGCTTTCACTGATTTCAGCATAACGGGCTTGCCAAGCTTCATCACTTAATAACTGGTCGATGAGGTCTTGACGGTAGTACATAAAGTGGAGTGACAAATCGGTAGGGATGCCGTACTGCGCGCCTTCAAATTGCATGGTGGATAGCACTTGGTCACTGAACACGCCTGCCGTTTCTTCTGGCAGATCAATAGGTTGCATAAATGGCGCGTAGCGGCCAATGGCATAGGTTGCTAGCAAATTGATGTCAAACTCTTGCGTACCTGCTGCCAAATCTGCTTGGAGTTTGTCAAAAAAGCCGTCGCGGTTAAAAAAGATAAGCTCAACTTGGTCGCTCTCAGCGAGGCCTTCTTGGCTGTTGTACTGTTCAACCACTGCTCGCAAGGCAGTTTCTTCGGGACCACCTGGCCAGCCGAGGACGGTTACTTGGGCGTGAGCGCTAACTGCTAGCGCCAAGATAATCAGCCAATACGCGAGTCGATACGCTTTCATGGTTTCTCCTTTGGTACTCAATTTGGCCTCGAGTTTACCGTGAGCTTAGGTTTTTCACAAGATTGTTTATTGCTTGAGTTTAGAGTTCATACGTCCACAACTTGTTTCATATAGCTAGCAAAAAGGCATAGCGCTGCCAGCGCCAGTATGTGAACTAAGTGTCTCCATAGTGACTTTGCGACACGGAACGTAAATGAATCACGTTCCTTAACCGCTAACTACTATCTGTATCTTGCAGATACAGATAGTAGTTACTTAGTGTGGTGTTGGAACTAGAGAGCCGTTCGCAAGGGACATCTAGGACAAGGTGAGGTAGCTTTGGTGGTTTTGCGGGTGATAGGGAAGCGGGGTCTGAGCTTAGGCGTGAAGCCATTAGCACGCCCGCTACCTTTTCCAGCAGGTCGCGGTGGTTGGCTGGGGCGAGTGACCTGGAGGAAAAAGGGCAGCGCAGCTTTTTGCGCGTAACGCTGGGAGATGGGCTTGGTGCTAGCTTGGGGATACCAAGGGTCAGGGTGTGCTTGTAGGTCATCTTTGCTAGCTAAGAGTAGGTTCATAGCTAGGGCAACCACGTTGAGGTGGGCATCAACATGCGCTAGGCTGGGACTGTGCACATTTGTCAGGGAAAGGTGCTGCTTCATAAAGCGAAAGGTCAACTCGTGACTTGCCCGTGCGAGGTAGGCTTGGCTTGGGCCAGCAGCAGCGGGTCAAGCGTGGTGTTGGTGCTGAAAAGCCACATAGGCTTCGCATGAATAGGCTCGCGTTGGTCGTTAAGTAAGCGCAGCTTCAAGATACGCCCATGAACGTCAGCGTGTCCTTGATAGTGCAGGTCTGACCAGAGGTGTAGCTCAGCGTTAGGCGCTTGTGCTCAGTGGTTACTTGGTTACTGTCTGTTCAGCCTCAGGCATCTGCCCTAACTTACAGCGTTTGCCGTGCAACGCCGGACGTCCCCTACCTCGATAGACGGCTGGCTTACTATAAAACACTTGGTTGTTTTTGACCCGCATCAGCACATCCGTGTGGCGGCAGTCTTTATACCCCTCAAGCACAGCTTTGCCATGTCCGGCGTCGAGTACATATAGTTGCGAGCCACAGGCTTGCTTATCCACTAGCTTTAAGTGTTGAGCTGCCATGTCAGTTACACTGGCATTTACCATCCGCTCGACCTTGAACACCCCACACCAACTGCTCTTACTATCAGCTACTTGCATTGTCCCGTAGCTCTCTTGTCCTTGCAGCAACTCCCCTCTGCAGCTGCGTTTGTAGCTGCGCTCTGCCAAGGCCGCTGCTTCGGTTCGTGACATAAAGGTACTATCGCCACTAAAGATAGCTACCTTTGACGTCGTTCACAGCAGTTCGCCAATACCTCCCGCAGCGCTTCTGTCCATGCTTCTGGCGCTATCTCTACGCTCCGCAGCGTCTCGTACACACTCCCAAAGCCACGTTCGTACAACACGCTCTTACTCAACCCTACTATGGACTCAACGTGCTCGCTTGAAGCCAAGGCTAGTCCCAGTTGCAGCTAACCATCACGCCGTTTCAATATGCTTGCATATACTTTCTCTAGGAAGTGTTCTAGTTTGTTCACACACTACTTTGACACTTCCTATCCCTTCTTCCCTACTTTTAGGGAGAGCGAACTCTAAACTCAAGTCAATACCCTCGTCACCGAATCCAACTGATGATATAGTTCCAACATAAAATTACCGACGCAGCTTCAAGCTGCGTCAACTTGAAGCTGATGTCTTGAAATGAACATTCAAACTTTGAGGTCTAAAATTTAACACCGCCACTAGTGAAGGAGAAGCAATATGCGTGTTCACAACAACACATTTGGTTGGACGTTAATAGTAAGCCTAGTGATGACGGTAGCAAACGCTGGCGATTTAGTTGCCATTGGTGGCGCACTCGAGCCAGAAAATAGCGCCATTTACGAAGCAATTATTGCTCGAGCAAGTAACGATAATCCCAATATTTGCATTTTGGGAACTGCCAGCAGTGATCCGCTGGGTAGCGCCGAAAGTTACGTGACGGACTTTGCAAATTACGGTGCCAGCAGTAGCATAATTGACATTACAGTAGATAACGCAGCAGAAGCTAGTTACAGTGACGAGGTTGTAAGTAGTATTGCTGACTGTCATGGGTTTTTCTTTACCGGTGGTGACCAACGGCGTATTACCGAAGCGCTACTCACCGAAGCAGGGAGCGATACCCCGGTCATGGCCGCCATTCGCGACCAATTTGCAGCAGGTGCGGTCATTGCTGGCACAAGTGCCGGTGCAGCTGCTATGAGTAACGTCATGATTAGTGGCGGCTCGAGTATCGACACCTTACTCGGCGGCGACGACACGGTCACAACCGAAGTTGGGCTCAATCTAGTTGACACCATGATCTTAGACCAGCACTTTGTGGAACGCGGCCGCTTTGGACGGCTCATAGGTGCACTCGCTCAAGCGGAGCTTAGCACAGGCGCGGGCATCGGTGAAAATACGGCGCTTGCCATCAGTGAAAATGGCGCGCTCGAGGTCATCGGCGAAGGTCACGTAGCGCTTATAAGTCTTGCTGAGGTGGCAAGTCTCGAGGCCATAAGTGGCGTGCGGTTGAGCTTGCTATCTCATGGCGACACGGTCAATGAAACAGGTGCTGTAAACATTTTGAGCGGCCGCGAAAATACCGCTGAGGTTGGCTTTTATTACGACGATATCTTTGGTCCTAGCGTACTAGCAGACGTGCTAACCCAACTTACCGACAGCCCCGAAACTGAGGCTAGCGGACTGGCGTTTGCAGGCTCTCCCGGCACCAGTTTTGAAAGTGATGGTGTGCGCGTTGTCTTTAGTAAAGACGATGCTACCCAAGGCTACTGGGGACGCGTAGACGGCGAAAATTACAGTGTGGTAGATGTGCTCATGGCAGTTGAACCGATTACCGTAAGCGTGTCACCCCGCGAATAAATCACTTTTGGCACTCAGGTCAAATAGGCTGATGCAACACGCTTCACATAGTACAAGTTTGTAAGATACAACTGAGCCAAGGTGAAATACCAATCACATACCAAATTGATGCTCTCACAAAATCAAATGATATTCCTGAACTTTACATTCAGTGGTTAATGACGTTGGATGTGGTTCAACATCACATGTTATTGCTAGAAGCACATTGAGCGTAAAGGTCTATTGGGAACAGGGTAAAAGGCACCTAGATATATTTAGGTGCCTTTTGAATTGGCTAATTCCAAATTGACTCTTGAATGTCATAGTCTGAATCATCTAAGGGTACGCTCTCACGAGCGATTTTGATGCCGCAAAGCGACATCAAAACATCACTTTAGTATAAGTTTGGTCTAATTGCCGTTTCCGCAAGTAACTCTGCCATAAGCAGTTGCGCGTGCGACCTAGGGGAGTAGCAATCAACCCACTTAGTGTGGAGGGAACCAATATTGGAACTGCTAAAACTAATACTCCACACGAGTATCAAACTTGATTGAAAAAAGAAACTACACGTGTGCTTCGTGAACCTCTAACTTGTCTGAACCACCAGCATAGCCGCCGATAGCTGCAATAGCTGCACCGATCAGTAAACTAACAAATGCCCAAATCGCCAGCGTACCCAAGGTATCTGTAGCACGTTCAGTAGCTTCTACGACAGCTTCTTGAGCACTTGCAAGTTGATCTTGACCTTGTTGCAAAGTTGCTAACCAACCGTCTACCGTTTCTTCAGCTTGCGCTTCAGATATATTGGTACTGCCCACAAGCCCGTCAATTAAATCTTGACGTTCTGCACTTTCAGCAATGTTGCCCCCTCGAGCAGAGAGTTGACTCAAAAGTTGATCAATTTCGCGTCCTGTTTGCTGAGGGTTGAGTGCAACATCGCCAGCAGTATCTTGAGCGTTTGCAGTTGCATTTTGTACTTGATTACCAACTTCTTGCGTTCCACCTTCAATGACATCAGCTTCTTGAATAAACTGTTGAGCTTCTTGGCGGACAGTTTCCAAGGTGACGCCATTCTGCTCTAGTTGATTTTGAACTGCTTGAGCTGCTTCAGGTGCAATAGCACTAATACCTTGACCCGCTGCAGATAATCCTTGACCTACTAATCCAGCGATGTTATTGAACACACTACCTGCTGCTGAGCTGACTAAAAATACGCTGAGCATAGTTGTAACTGCCCAAACCATAATGCCATGTAAAAGTGCATCAAATTTGCGCGTTGCAGTTGCCAAACGGCTTGCGACTAAACCGCCCACAAAAAGCGATACGGCAGTCACAAAAATGAATCCGAAGATTGTACCAGTACCAATACCTGCAAGTGGATTTGCATCTGTTGCCGGATCAACAGCATTAAACCCCAAACCTAGAAACAAGATGTTCAAAAGTGCTTGAATCATGATAGCAATAATTGCGCCAGCAATAATACTACCCCAAGATATGCGTTTTGTTGTATGAAGTTGCTGATCAAAGACGACTGTTTCGTCGACAACAGCAGGTCTATGTATAGATGTATCCATATGCTTCCTCCCTATGTACTTAATTTTTTGAGCTAGATAATAAATTGCGTTAGTTACTCAGTTACTTAGTTGTTAGTTAGTGTGTTTGGTAATGCTAAGATTAGTTAATACCAAATTGACTCTTGAATGTCATAGTCTGAATCATCTAAGGGTACGCTCTCACGAGCGATTTTGATGCCACAAAGCGACATCAAAACATCACTTTAGTATAACCTTATGTCGAGTCGTTTATTTCGGGTCACCTAGCTCATATCTGAAGTTGCCAAGGCAACTTCAGATAGCACGTGTTAGTTAAAGCTAATGCTCTAGACAGCTTGCATAGCTTGTTGGTTAATATCGCCTCGAGCAAGCTCACCTAGTTCGTTATCAGCGTCGTACTCTTCGTTCAAGGTAGCTTGTAGCGTTTCACAAGCTGTGTCGTAGCCGAGCCTTTTAGCATAGGCAACAGTTGAACCGTAAGCAGCAATTTCGTAGTGTTCTATACGCTGAGCAGCTGCAATTAAAGCCGCATCCAACGCATCACTAGGTTTGTTGTCTTTAATAATGTGAGTACTTTCTTCAATAAGTCCCGCCATAGCGTGACAAGTTTCGCCTTCTATAGCAATTCCAAGTCGTTCACCCATAACTGTAATGCGCTCTTTTTGGGTACGCGTTTCGGTTAGGTGACGTTCAAAAATACGCTTGAGGTCTTCTGAAGTTGTGGCGTTGATGATGTCAGGTAAAGCTTCGATAAGTTGATTTTCGGCACTGTAAAGGTCTTGAATTTGGTGTTCAAAAACATCTTGTAAGGTTTCTATTGCCATCTATTTCTCCTTGTCTAAAAATCTTGTTTTGAGAGCTCGCTATTATTGGTATTTCCACGAGTAACTGCCACAGGCAGTTGCGCGTGCGACCCAGAGGAGTAAAAGTCGACCCACTTAGTGTGGGAAAACTAGTCCTAAAATTGCTATACCACTAACGTTATCAAGTGAACTTGAGTCACTAAATAAGAGGACAGTAATTGTTATAGATACTGTCCTCTTGAACAATATTGGGTTTGAAAGCTAGCTAATAGCGTAGCCGAACGCGCTAGTCAGCGTTTTCAAGTTGGGCTTTAAGCGACATGGGCAAGATAACGCTATCCATGGCGTGAACGATGCCATCGCTATAGCTGATGCCAGTATCAGTTGAATCAATACCAGCTCCGTTGACCATAAATCCACCGAGACCAAGATTGAGGTCTAAAGCTTCGCCTTGCAAACTCATAACGCTACCTTCTTCTGCGTCTTGCAAGTCATTAACACCGTAGCGACCTTGGACAACATGACCGAGCAAAACTTGTTCCAGAAGTTCAGGGTCAGCCTCGAGCCGCATGAGGATGGACTCGTCTAGGTCTTCAAATGCATCGTTTTCAGGAGCAAACAGGGTAAATTCACCAACTTCACCTAAAGCTTCTGTAAGCCCTGCTTGGGTTAACAGTGAAATTAGAACAGTAAAATCGTCATCTTCACTAAGACCTTGCAAAGCCGTTACATCAGGATTATCTTGCTGAGCAAACGCAAGTCCAAGCCAAAGACTGACAATTAAGACAAGTAGTTTACGCATAGGTACGTTCCCGCTCAAAGCTGTGGCGTACAGCATCGCTGTAAGCATCCCACGTGCTAGGGTTGCGCTCTTCCCAACGACGGCGAGCGTTGCTTTCAACGTCGTTCCAAGACATACCGTTACTGCTTTCTTCGCGGGCTAAACGGCTGCCAAAGCGGTACGCAGGCTCGTAGTAGGTGTAGTCTTGTCCAGTAGACGCAAACGTGGTGTTGTAGTGATCACGGTAGTAATCGATATCTGTGTTGTAGCTTGAAGTTTGAACGTCACTGTCAATGTCCACAACTTCAACTTCGGTTTTACGGACGGTATCAGAAATTGTTTTGGTTTGAGCGTCGGCAGTTTTCCCTATAACAACTTCGCCAACGACTCGAGCATCTTTTTGCACAACTGCTTCTTCTTTAGTTGCAGTCATTTCAACAGTTTGCTCTTCAAAGGCAGCATCTGCATCCGTCACAGGACGGTCAACATCACGGCGTTCAACATGAACTTCTTCGTTGCGCAAGGTGACGTCTTCACTGACTTCCCGCTCACTCACGTAACTGCGAATGCGTTTGCCACCGGCACTAACTTCGCGCTTACCAACTTTGATGTCTTCTTCAACAACAGGCACAGCGTAACGCGCTTGTTCTTCGGCAATTTGCTCTGTGGTATAAGCTTCTGCGCTTTCGTCGTAACCTTGCCAACCCGTTTTACGCCATTCAGAAACGCGAATGTCAATATCGACCGGGTCATGATTATCCAGAATGCTTTCGACGTTGTCAGCGCGTTCGTCTGCTACGTTGAGCATAACTAAAGAACCACCACGGCGCACACCTTCAGCATAGTAACTAGCATGCTCTTCGTCGATGCCGTCGTTAACTAGTGCGCCACTAACACCGCCAGCAGCAGCACCAATACCAGCCCCTACAAGCGCTGACACAATAGGACCAGCAGCGAGTGCAGGACCAACACCTGGTACAGCTAAAAGTCCAAGACCCATAAGCAGTCCACCAAGACCGCCAACTACACCACCAATACCAGCACCTGCTTTGGCACCTTCTTCAGTTGTGAGGTCGTCATCATAGTCTACGTCGGTACGGTACTTACCGTCTGAATCAAAATATTTTGCATACTCTTTAGCAGATGCGTTGGCAACCAAACTGATGTCATCACGTGTAAAACCTGCATCAACGAGGTCTTTAACTGCTGCTTGTGCTTCTGAAACGTGGTCATAAAGAGCTACTAATGTCTTAGCCATGAAATGATCTCCTGTCTTTCTCAAAAATTTGTTGGACTTGTGCACGTAACTAGTGCATGCGCACTGATAATGTCTAAGGTTAAACTAGCGTGACCTTGGGTTTGGCATATTTGTAGATTCAGTCAACTGCTGAGCAAATATATCTTTGAGGTCACAAAATAAGTAAAAGGTTAGCTTTAAATAGATGTATGGTCGCTATCGACCACCTCCTCATCGGATGTTTCAGTGGAACGCTCTACCGAGATATTTTCTTCTCGTAGCGTGTGGGTTTCTTCATAAACTCTGGACTTTTGCTGCTTTGTAACATGCATCTCGGCTTTCAAAAAGAGTTGCTTTTTCACGATCAATTTTTCAACTACAATGGGGATGATAGTTGTGTCGCCTTCAATGCGTATTTCAGGTGGACTGTCTATGGGCTTACCAACTTCGATTAGCTGCATGTCTATTTCGCTGTGCTCGAGCGGCAACCTAACACGTTCTTCGGTTTCGTTAATCGTTTTTGTTAATGTAACGTGTTCAGTAAGGTTGTGTTTACTTACCTTCAGTTGCTCTTGAATCTCAGGTATGACATGGCGCTCGGAGCCTGTTAGCTCAGCACTACCTTGCTCAGATTGAACGTACTCATCTTCGCTATAACTACCGTATTTACCAGCTAATAAATCTTTTGCTGTAAGCTCGAGGGTGTAATCACCATTATCACCTGATTTAAGCAAGTAGTTGGGAATTGTAAACGCACGTCCATCAAACTTGACAACAACTTGACCTTCGTCAGTTGGTTCATACCAATGGAGTGTGCCCTTACGTCCATCCTGAGCTAAAACAGTAGTAGTTTGACTAGCCATCATAGAATCCTAGTGAGTATGAATACAATTACGAGAGCGCTAAGACCAACAGAAAAAATATATTCAAGTGATAACGCTATTCGTGGATTGCTAGACTTGTTGTTGCGTTTGTTGACACCATATCTATCAACACTAAGTCTTCTGCCTGCGTCATAACGGTTAACGCCGCCAATCGTGCTAGCTATGGGATGTACATCTTTTTCCTCTTCGTCCATATTTATCCTCCCCATCTTGTGAACAACATTGTGCTGGTCTTTTACCACCCGCAACCTGTTTTACATCAAGTTTTGTACGCGCTAGCGTGCAAAGAGTGATGCTGTTACCTTTTTCAGGCTACACGCTGCTGATGCAGTATGGCTAGAGATGGTTACATCACCTAACGGAGTATTGGTACGGTAGAAAAAAGTACCAACATACATCGAAATATCGAAGCCGAAGCTGTGTAGTTTCAACGTGATGTTCACGTGCAAAAGCACATGTTGATCGTGCTAACTACATTAGATAGCTTGTTGCAGTTAATTAGCAGATGAGATTGTCTGTAAATAAGGATTGACTGCTGTATGGTGATTTCGGACAGATATACCTTAAAAGAATGGTGACAAATGTTGAAAACTGTAAGTTGAGTTGCAAAGTTATTTGTTTTGTGTCCTCGAGCAAACTCATACGAGTAACGTCCTACAAACCATTCACACAAAATTTGTGTCAGTTACAGGGTTTACTAGATATTGTTCAATTTTTATTAGCAGACCGCACATATTCAACTAAAAACTATGCCGTTCCTAGTTGAGTTTTGAAAGGTAGTTTTGGGTAGCTTTATGCATTAACAAAATGACATTCGACAAACAACAGGTGATGCTTCTTAAAACGTGGTACTACACGTGCGGTTTAAACCAACTTTCAAGTTATAGTTGGGGTGTCTTGTAATAAAACTAGCTTGGTGATGCAAGCTCACTTACTTGTAGCAGTTCCAAGATAGTTCCCCACACTAAGCGGGTTGATTTCTACTTCCTTAGGTCGCACGTGCAACTGCCTGTGGCAGTTACTCGTGGAGACGCTATTGATCTTGCAAATCAAGAACGCGTTTGTACAAGCGCTCATGCTGCGCCACAATAACGTCTGGTAAGAAGTCTTGTGCTCGAGCCAAGATGTGTGTGCGCATTGCAGCTAAATCTACGTGTTCAGTAAACTCTACAAGCTTTGTTTTGAGGCTGTTGGGATTGTCTTCGGGGGCGTCTGGCTCAAACAGAAAGCCGGTTTGCCCCGGTGTCACAATCTCGCTAATGCCGCCACGCGCACTAGCAATCACAGGTAGTCCGTGCGCGTAGGCTTCAAAGACAATGCGCCCTAAGGGTTCGTGCCACAACGAGGGTACGACCAAAACATCAATTTTGCTAAACAACTCGGCAGGGGGTACAAATCCTAAATAGTGAACTTGACCTTCTGGAAAACGTGCTTTGAGGACTGTTTCAAAACTTTCGTGACCGCGCCCGGCAACGTACATCTGCACGTGTTGCGGAAGTTGCGTGACGGTCTCGAGCAACAGGTCAATACCTTTGTTGGCTTCTAAACGCCCCAAATAGCCTAGGCGCAAAGGTTGGCTTGTGTCTCGAGGTGTTAGGGGTATGGGAGGAACATCAGCTTGGTAGGCGTTGTGAATGACGTGCTGGCTCGAGCCCTCAAAATAACCGGCGTCTAGGTGCCGGTTCAAAATAAATTTGCTGATGCCGATAACAGCATCAACCTGCTTTGAAAGTGCGTGGCGCGGCGTGGCATAAAGCTTACAATCCCAGCACTGACCTTCACAATTGCGCCCGGCGCGGAACATTTTGGAGCGCGGGCACAGCAAATAATAATCGCGCAGGGTGTGAACAAGGGGTAGCCCCATACGTTTAATGGTCGTCCAAGCAGCTACTGAAAACCCCGTGAGGACATTGGTGTGAACAATGTCTGGTTGTTCTTCGTGTAGAACTTGCTTAAGCGCGTCAGCCATGAGGACGTTGTAACTGTCTAGCACGTGCCACCATGGTTTGAGCAGGTTAGGGTTGTCTTTATTGTGAAACGCCCAGTAGAGGTTACGCAACTTGAGGTAGCGCACCTTCACGCCATTCTGGTAGGTTGTGCCAGCTTGCGGGGCCAAACACACCACGGTGACGGGATGGCCGCGGGCGGCTAAAGCCTCAGCTAAAAACTGCACCGAACGCTCTGCACCACCTATGATATTGGGAGCATAGAGGTTGTTGACAAATAGCAGTTTGGGAAGAGATGGTGATGTCGCCCTCACACAAGATTCCAGACCCTTGCTGACAAAATTATGAGCAAGATTGCTCGAGACCAACGTGCGTGCTCGAGCGTCGTCACACCGCTAAAGGTGCAATGCAAGGTATCATACCGTTTCTAAGCAACTAACAGGGCAGATAGCGGGCGTTTTGCTGTTAGCCTAGCGGTACTTCACTACGTCCTAATTAAAACTATGTCTCAATCACAACAATCCTTCCACGCGTTACTTTTAGCAGGCGGCAACATGACCGTCACTGCCGAGCTTGTAAGCTTGGCCCAAACCGCAACGTTTGTAGTGGCAGCAGATTCTGGTTTGCGCCATGCCAAAGCGCTAGCTATAACGCCAGATGTTATTGTGGGCGACTTTGACTCAGTTGACGTGCGTGTGCTGGCAACCTATGCAGATGTGCCCCGTGAGCAGCACCCACCCGAAAAAGACTGGCTAGACTTAGAGCTAGCCATCCACCTCAGCCTAGAACGTCTGCCAAGAGTTGATAAGATAACCATTGTGGGCGGCTTTGGGAGTCGCTTTGATCAATCGTTGGCAGCGCTATTTATTGCTGCACGCTACGTCAAACAAGGTGTAGATATTCAGTTTCACTCAGGCTTGCAGCAGGGCTATGTGATGACGGCTGGTAAGGTGCTCGAGCTGCCGCTAGCTGTCGGGCGTACGTTTAGCTTGTTGAGTTTGGAATCAGCTATTGTGAGCGTCACTAACGCTAAATATCCTTTAGACAAAGCACAGCTTGAGGTTGGCGTTGGCTTGGGCGTCTCTAATGTCGTTACCCAATTACCTTTACAGGTAAGCGTTGCTGAAGGCCTCGTAACCTTACTTGTTGAAGACCCTGCCAACCTCTAAAAAACCCCTCGCCAGCACGGCAAGGGGGTCACAAAATTTCAGATTGTATCTATATGGCTAGTCAGCAAGGGCGCTAAAAATTGTTTCAGCGTTATACATCAGTAAGTCTTGATAACTTTGGGTCATCTCGCCACCACCGATGGGGTCGAGGATGTAAAGGTCTACGCCAGCTTGGTCAGCTAAAATTTCAGCTGGGCGAGGAGACAGTTGCACTTCGCTAAAAATGGCACTTGTACCGCTAGCCTCAATCAGCTCGAGCGCATCTGCCAGATACCGCGGGGTGGGTTCACGCCCGGGCGAAGGTTCAATTTCAATGATGATGTCCAAACCGTAACGTGCTGCAAAGTAGGGCCACGCGTCGTGAAACGGGACGATACCTGCGCCTGCTAGAGGTGACAACATGGCCTCGAGGTCGCTATGTAACTCCATCAAATCTTGACTGAGGCTGTCAGCGTTTGCCATAAATACATCTGCGTTAGCTGGTTGCAAGTCAGCAAGTTGTGCCGCGATGAGGTTAACAGCATCCACCATAAGCACTGGATCAAGCCAAACATGCGGGTTGATGCCGCCATGATCGTGGCTGTGACCAGCGTGGTCGTCATGGTCACTGTGGTCATCGTGGTCTTCATCATGGTCATCGTGGTCTTCGTCGTGATGCTCTTCATCATGGTCGTGGTCGTCATGCTCGCCATGATCGTGATCTTCATCGTGATCTTCATCGTGATCTTCATCGTGATCTTCATCGTGGTCACCATGGTCATGGTCGCCATGGTCATGGTCGCCATGGTCATGGTCGCCATGGTCATGGTCGTCGCTGTATTCTTCAACGATAAAGCTTGCGCTCGTACCAGACGCATCTACCATCAGCGTATTAACGCGAGCCTCGAGGTCAAACACATAGGCCATCGCAATTTCATCACAACCACTAACTTCACTAACTAACTCGGCTTCGTGTTGCTCGCCGTCGTGCTCGAGCATCAAACTACCATCACCCACAGCAAAAAAGGCGTAGTCACCTGCTTCTTCAGCCTCGTACAAAAAGATATTGCCTATGCTTAGATCAATATCAAACCGAGTGTGTATGCCTGACGCGGCAGATCCCATAGCATTTGCAGTTGCGATCACAGCTTCAAGTGGCCCATCAAGATGAAAACAAGCATGACCGGCATCAACAAGTTCGTCAGAATGGTCGTGCTCACTGTGGTCGTGCTCGTCATGGTCGTGCTCGTCATGGTCATGCTCGTCATGGTCGTGCTCGTCATGATCGTGCTCATCGTGGTCATGAGCTTCGTCGCTATGGTCGTCATGATCGTGTTCATCGTGTTCGTGCTCGTCACCATGATCGTGCTCATCTTCGCCATGGTCATGCTCGCCGTGGTCATCTTCGTCATGGTCATCTTCGCCATGGTCATGGTCGCCATGGTCATGGTCGTGACCTCCAGCAATGCCCTCAAAACTTAGCAGATCGAACATCGTCATGACTACAGGCTCGCTGTCACTTGCCTCAACAAGATCCAAAACCCATGTGTCTACTCCACCGTTGATGATGACAACATCAGCCTCGACAAGTTGCTGAACATCTCTGGGAGATGGATCGAACGTGTGCGGTGACGCGCCTGGGGGTAGCAAGCGAATAACCGTCGCGTTGTCACCTACAAGTTGCTGGGTTAGGTCAAAATAAGGGTGGATTGAGGTGACGATGGTGAGGTTATCTGCTTGAGCGAAGCCCACATGTAACAGACTGATTAAGATAGCTGCAATGCTAAAAAGCAGCTTACGATAGGTCAAAAAAGACATGCTAATCACTCCAATTGAGAATTGATTATCACTAAGGAGCATACGTAATAGGCTCGAGCCTTGTCAAGCAGTCTCGAGCACGTCTTTAGTGTTCAAAGGTTAAAGGCTACCAAAAAGCTTGTTTAAGCCTTACTCAAAGTAGCTAGAAGCCCTTATTCAACAGCCTGTTTGAGCATTTCAAAGACAAGATGCGGTAGTTCATCTGCTAACAACTTTGTCCATGCCGTTTTGACGGCATTGGATGAACCGGGTAACGCAAAAATAAGCACCTCATGCGTTTCACCAGTGTCATCGCTGGTAATGCGAGCAAGCCCAGCTGTTGCCCGTGAGAGCATGGCAGCAGCACCAACCTCCTCGTAAGACAGCATCCGAAAAAGCTCGCCAAAACCGGGCATGGGTTTGGTAATATGCGCCTTAATAACAGGAACCGTTACATCGCGCCCGGCAATACCTGTCCCGCCGGAGGTGATGACCACTTGCGCTTCGGAAGTCGCATAACGGTGGAGGGCCTCTTGAAGTGCGTGAGCATCATCGGATACAAGGCTGCGCCCAACGACGATGTGACCAGCAGTGAGGAGTTCATGCTCGAGGTACTGCCCACTCGTGTCTGTCTCTAAGCTGCGACTGTCACTAACTGTAATGAGCGCAACCGCAACCTGCTCAGGAGCAGCATCACGATGTTCAATATGAGACTCAACAGCGTGGGACTCAACAGTTTTATTATGTGATGCAGTTGTCATAAAGCACATCACACCCTTTCACTAAATGTATAAGGTTAAACCTGATTTAAGCAGTGCGTTTGTTTGGGTTAATGAGCATGGTTGGGTCAAGTGAACGCAACGCTTTGGTACTGAGCCAAACTTTTTGAGGTCTACCGTCTACCCAAATAGTTTTTTTGTGTAAGTTGGGTTTTTGAATTCTGTTGTGAACACCGGTGCGTTTGAGACCTACCCCACCACGTTTTTTAGGTGAGCCTTTGCGTTTTGAGGTTTTGATAAACCGGGTGCGTTTACCGGTTACAGCACAGACTTTAGACATGGTTAAACTCCTTGTAAAATTTTAGGTATCACGTGTGTTGCTAGAAGATGAGGTTATCAGCGAGCCAGCAAACACACACTAAGTCATTGCCGAAGGGCAACACGTCACAAAAATGCAACGAGTTGAAGTGAGTTTGATGGTCTTGTCGTGACCTGATTGTGACTATCGCGTTGTGACTA
>CAZMCW010000001.1:0-2156 GCA_964564405.1 uncultured bacterium | reverse complement strand
CAGCTCGTTGTCCTTAACAAAGAAAGCACCACACAAAAACATCTTGGTTCAAAACCAATTGCCAGTGTCATTGACAGGTTTTACTTCATGTAAACGGTGTGTGAATAGCTTGAATACATCTATTATGTCAGCCTCGAGCCCTACCTCTAAATGAGAATCAATTATCATTAGCGAGCTTGCGAAAGGTGGTTGACATGCCAACAAGCTACGATGTGGTGATTGTCGGTGGGAGCAATGCGGGCTTAAGCGCGGCATTGATATTAGGGCGAGCACGTCGAAACGTACTTGTAATTGACTCGCAGCAGCCGCGTAATGCACTCGCGCCGCACGCGCAAGGGTTTTTTACGCAGGACGGCACAGCACCTGATCAGCTGAGAGAGCTTGGTAAAAAGCAGCTCGAGCCCTACGACGTTGACATTCAATACGGCTTGGTTACAGATGTCTCAGGCAAAAACTTAGCGTTCACCATCACCTTAAACACAGGCGAGTCCATAAGCGCCCACAAAGTTGTGCTGGCAACAGGTGTTCAAGATGACACAAGCATCTTGCCGGGGCTAAGCGAATTGTGGGGAACGTGGGCGTATACTTGCCCTTACTGTCACGGTTGGGAAGTGCGTGACCAACCCCTTGCTGTCATCACAAGTGGTCAAGAAGCTTACCCGTACGCGTCGTTTTTAACCAACTGGAGCCAGCAGTTAACCGTGTGTACGAACGGTGGCGAGCTAGCTGGTAAGGCTCGAGCCAAGCTCACCCACCAGCACAACCTCACCATTATCGACACACCTATTCGTCAACTAAGCGCCTCCAAAACAGACGCAAGCGTGCAGTTTAGTGACACCACAGAGCTTACCGTGCAAGGTATATTTGTGCGTCCGCCCATGCCCTTAGCGGCAGCATCACTGCTGGCAGATTTGGGATGTACCCTAAGTGAGGATGGTAGTTACGTACTCACAGATCACACTGGGCAGACGAATATTCCGGGTGTTTATGCGGTTGGGGACATGGCAAGTCCCGGACACGCTGTAATTTTGGCAGCAGCCAGTGGCGCACAAGCTGCCTACCAACTCAATCATTCTTTTGTGAGTGAGCAACACGCGTTATCAGCAGTATCCTAAGATTGTGAATGCAGGTCTGAGAGGCTAACATGCGAATTCCCGTAACCATCATTGGCGGCTTTTTAGGCGCAGGCAAAACAACCTTGGTTAATCACCTAATGAACCGTGGTAACACGCGTTTTGGCGTGATTGTCAACGAGTTTGGCAGCCTCGGCATCGATGGTTCTCTGATTGAACGTTTGGATGATGGTGTGGCAGAACTCACCAACGGCTGTTTGTGTTGTGTGGGTCGGGAAGATGTCGTGGAAGCATTGGTCAAATTAGCAGCACAAACACCGCCGCCAGAACACGTACTCATTGAACTTTCGGGCGTGGCAGATCCGGCACCAGCGGCCCAGACCTTGCTCGAGCCACTCGTTCGTCAAGTTTTTGCGCTCGAGTCCATCCTGTCTGTGGCAGACGCGCGCAATTTACTCGAGACCATTCAAAACCACCCCGAAGGCGGTTTACAACTTGCCTATGCCAGCAATGTTGTCCTCAACAAAACGGACATTGCCAGCTTTGACCAAATTGAGCGCGCCAAAGAAGTCCTTGCTAGCCTCAACCCGCTAGCTGAGGTTCATGAAGTGGCCCACAGCCAAGTTGATCCCACAAAGGTCATTGGACTAGATGCGTTTCGTGAGCACGCCAGTTTTGACCCAACTCAAGTGGAGCACCTTCACACCAAAGGCATGAAAAGTTTTGTTTTGCAAGCACGTGGCCGTCTGGACGCCAACAAGTTCAACGACTTTGTAGAAACTGAAATTAAACCGCGCCCCGGTCAGGTATTGCGTTGCAAAGGATGGTTGCAAGTTGAGGGTTTCGAGCAGCCGGTGGTATTTCAAGCCGTACGGGACATTGTCAGCCTTGACCTAGCGGATGCGGATGCCAACATCCCAACGGATATGTCTCAGCTTGTGATTATTGGTACAAACCTCGAGCAAGCTGACTTCGAACAAGCCTTCGCCCAAACCGTTGCTTGACAATCATTAGATGGCTGATGCTAACAGCCTCGAGGTACACTTACCTCACAACATAAACAATCAAGTTGATGTCAGCATC